>CAKRHU010000066.1 GCA_934339215.1 uncultured Lacticaseibacillus sp. | reverse complement strand
CCCCTCAAGGAGGCAATTATGGCTGAAGCATATATCCTCGCCATTGATGAAGGCACCACCAGCACCCGCGCATTGATCATCGATCACGATGGCAACAAGGTGGCAGACGCCCAACGCGAATTTCCCCAGTACTTCCCACAACCTGGCTGGGTGGAACACAACGCCAATGAGATTTGGAACGCAGTGCTATCGACGATTGCCACAGCCTTCATCGATTCCAAAATCCAGCCTAAGCAAATACAGGCCGTCGGCATCACCAACCAGCGTGAAACCACAGTGGTTTGGGACAAACAAACCGGCCTACCGATTTATAACGCAATCGTTTGGCAATCTCGACAAACCAACGACATTGCCAATCAATTGAAAAAAGATGGCTATGGCGACTTGATCCACGCTCACACCGGCTTATTGATCGATGCTTATTTTTCTGCCACCAAAATTCGCTGGATCTTAGATCATGTGGAAGGCGCGCAAGAGCGGGCTGAACGCGGTGAGTTGATGTTTGGCACCATCGATACTTGGATCTCTTGGAAGCTGTCCGGCGGCGCTTTTCACGTCACTGACTACACCAACGCCAGCCGGACCATGCTGTTTAACATTCACACCTTGCAATGGGATGACGAGATCTTAAAAATTTTGAACATCCCCAAAGCCATGCTACCGGAAGTTCACAGCAACTCCGAAGTTTACGGTTTAACGGCAGATTATCACTTCTACGGTTCAGGCGTGCCGATTGCCGGGATGGCAGGCGATCAACAAGCTGCGCTATTTGGTCAACTCGCCTTAGCCCCTGGCATGGTGAAAAACACTTACGGCACTGGCGCCTTCATCGTCATGAACACTGGGGTCGAGCCGATCATGTCCGCCAACAACTTGTTGACCACCATCGGCTACGGCATCAACGGGGAAGTGCATTATGCCTTGGAAGGCTCAATCTTCGTGGCCGGCAGTGCGATTCAGTGGTTGCGCGACGCGATGCAGTTGGTGGAATCTGCGCCACAATCAGAAGCCGCGGCCAACGCATCGAAATCTCAAGATGAAGTTTATGTCGTCCCAGCCTTCACTGGCTTAGGGGCACCATATTGGGACGCAGATGCGCGCGGTGCCGTGTTCGGCATCACGCGCGGCACCACCCGCGAAGACTTCATCAAAGCGACGTTGCAAAGCTTGGCTTATCAAACCCGCGATGTGGTCGACACCATGGAAAAAGATACCGGCATCGCAATTCCAGCCTTACGCGTCGATGGTGGCGCTGCGAAGAACGACTACTTGATGCAATTCCAAGCTGATATTATCGACACGCCGATCGAACGCGCCGCAAACCTCGAAACCACTGCGATGGGCGCAGCTTTCTTAGCAGGCTTAGCAGTCGGCTTTTGGCAAAACACTGACGAACTCAAAAAAATCGCCGCAGTTGGCAAACGTTTTGAACCTAAAATGGCTGACGACCGCCGTGAATACTTGTATAAAGGCTGGCAACAAGCCGTCAAAGCCACGATGGTCTTCAAACACTAACTTAATTTGCCCTTTCAACTGTCACCCACAACCTGATTGAAGCTTCTCCACGTCAACTAAGATGGAGGTCCCATGATGGCATTTTCTGCGCAAACTAGACGAACAACGATCGCACAACTGAAAACGACAGACTTAGACTTACTGATTATTGGTGGTGGTATCACTGGCGCTGGCGCGGCCTTACAAAGCATCGCGTCAGGTGCCAAAACTGGCTTGATCGAAATGGGAGATTTTGGCAGCGGCACGAGTTCGCGCTCAACTAAACTGGTGCACGGCGGCATTCGGTATTTGAAGACTTTTGATGTCAAAGTCGTCGCCGACACCGTTCAAGAACGGGCGCGGATCGCCAACGTCGCCCCACACATTCCCCACCCAGCGCCAATGTTATTGCCTATTTATCACGAACCAGGCGCGACTTTTGATCTTTTCTCAGCTGAAATGGCGATGGATCTTTACGACCGCCTGGCCAATATCCAACAAGGCCAATACGCCCATTACATGCTGGATCGTGAAGCGGTGCTCGCCCGCGCGCCAAATCTCGCTGAAAAGCATTTAGTCGGCGGTGGTGTGTATTTGGATTACGTCAACAACGATGCGCGACTAGTGATCGAAAACATCAAAGAAGCAGATGAACTAGGGGCAATGATTGCCAGTCATTTAGAAGTGGTCGCCATTGTGCACGCTGACAATGGCAAGGCTATCGGGGTAAAAGTCCACGACCATTTAACTGGCGAAGAATTCACCATTCATGCCAAAATATTGCTCAATACCACCGGTCCTTGGACTGACCAATTGCGGCCTGAAGTTGATCACCCACTACTGCGACCGACCAAAGGCGTGCACCTGGTGGTCGATGATGCGGTATTGTTTGTCCCACAGCCGATTTATTTTGATTCAGGTTTACAAGATGGCCGGATGATTTTCGTCATTCCGCGCGCTGGCAAAACTTATTTCGGCACGACGGATACCGATTACCACGGTGACTTGGCCCATCCAACTGTTGACTTCGAAGATGTCACCTACTTGCTTAACGTGATCAATACGCGTTTTCCAGAAGCACAAGTCAGCTTGAATGATATCGAAGCCAGTTGGGCTGGGTTACGCCCGTTACTTGCCCCACCAACCGCCGAAACTCACATGGATCTTCAGCCACTGGTTGAAATCATCCATCAGTTTGTTGCCGGTACTGCCACCCAAGCGCAAGTTGAAGCCGTCATGTCAGCTCTCACCAAAAGCCAAGCCGCGCCTTCTACCGTATCGCGCGGTTATGAAGTGCTCACTGAACCAGACGGTATGATCACCATCGCCGGCGGGAAGCTTACTGATTATCGTAAAATGGCAGAATCTGCAATTACCGTGATCCGTGAACGCTTATTAACCGAACATGGCGTACACACCAGCCAAATTGATTCGACGCACTTGCAAGTTTCTGGTGGCCATTTTGATCCAAGCACGGTGCTTGATTCGCTCGACTACTTTGCACGACTTGCAGAAGACGCTGGCATTCCGCGCACGCAAGCGCATCGCTTAGCCCAACGCTTCGGCTCTAACATTGGCCGCGTCTTGCATTACACCCAAGCTGGCGCCGCGCCTGGATTGAGCTTAGGTGAAACCGCCAGCTTGCGCTACAGCGTGCAAGAAGAAATGACGTTGACCCCAGTGGATTACATGTTGCGCCGCACCAACGCGATATTATTTCATGCGCACACTGCAGAAAACATCGCTGGCCCAGTCGTTGCAGAAATGGCCCGCTTGCTTGAATGGGATGACTTAGAAACCGAAGCGCAACTGCAACGCCTGTTGAATGCGATGCACGAATCAGCCCTCACTACCATGAAACGTGATCATCAATAACCAAACGAACCCTCGCCAAGTAACATCGGCGAGGGTTTTAAATATCTTCACTAGCTTGATGCCGTTCACAACCAAAACTGGCAAGACGCCGGAGACTCAGGGGAAAAGTACCGAACGTGGCAGAATAATCGATCGAGATGGCCGAACTTGCCAGCTTGATCGATTATTCAGGCAAATTTCAAGACAAGTGGTTTTCTTGGCTCGAAATTTAGGCGAAAGAGCATCGGCGCACTTTGCCGATCTCTGCAGCCGGCCGGCCACGAGAGGTGCTTTTCCCCTGAGCCGGAGGCGTCTTGCCAGTTTTTCCACGCTAGCCCAAACAAAAACGACCTCCGCTAAGAGGTCGCTTGAAGCTTATAAGTCTTCGCCGTTTGACGCGATGACTTGTTTGTACCAGTTGAAGGAGTCCTTCTTAATGCGCTTGCCGGACCCTTTGCCTTCATCGTCTTGATCCACATAGATCAAGCCATAACGCTTCTTCATTTCACCAGTGGAAGCGGAAATAATATCGATGCCACTCCAAGGCGTGTAACCCCAAAGTTCGATGCCGTCTTCAACGACCGCTTTTTCCATTTCAGCCACATGGTCGCGCAAGTAGTCAATGCGGTAGTCATCATGGACTTTGCCGTCTTCAACTTTATCATAAGCGCCGTAACCATTTTCCACGATGAACAATGGTTTGTGCCAACGACTGGCCATCCAGTTCATACCATAACGCAAGCCGACTGGGTCAATTTGCCAGCCCCAATCAGAGCGTGGGACGTATGGGTTTGGCACAACAGAAGTGGCTTCGTTGTAGTCGTACAATGGGTTGTCTTCTTTGTATTCAACCGTCAACGAGTTGTAATACGAGAAGCCGACATAATCCACGGCGCCAGCTTTAAGCGCTGCGCGATCCGCGTCAGTGATTTCAACATGATACCCTTTGCGCGCCCAATACTTTTCAACCCATGCTGGATATTCACCTAAGGCTTGAACATCGCCATAGTAGTAACGGTAACGCATCGCGCGTTCGGCCATCATCACGTCTTTTGGCTTAGCAGACAATGGATAAATCGGCGTCATCGCGATCATTGAACCAACTTTTAAGGTTGGATCGATAACATGGGCGAGTTGAACCGCTTTAGCAGATGCGACAAATTCTAAGTGCGCCGCTTGAAACATCGTCTCTTCAGCGTTTTCGTCGTCGGCTAACAACAAACCAGAGTTTTGCAACATCGGATGCGGATCAGACCACATCGCTTGGTTGTTGATTTCGTTGAAGGTCATCCAATACTTGACGACATCGTGGTAGCGTTCAAAGCAAACTTGCGAGAACTTCACGAAAGCGTCGACGACTTTGCGACTGCGGAAACCACCATATTCCTTGACTAAGTGCAATGGCAGTTCAAAATGTGACAAGGTGACGACCGGTTCAATGCCATATTGCTTGCAAGTGGCAAACAAATCATCGTAGTACTTCAAGCCTTCCTCATTAGGTAAAGCTTCGTCGCCATTGGGGAAGATCCGCGTCCAAGCGATACTAGTGCGGAAACACTTAAAGCCCATTTCAGCAAACAACTTGATGTCTTCTTTGTAGGTATGATAGAAATCAATGCCCCAATGGTTCGGGTAGATCTTGCCATCGATCGGCGCATCATCCACGACCCGCGCCACACCTTTGGCCCCTGCGCGCATCACATCAGCGATGGACACCCCTTTGCCGCCAGCTTGCCAAGCCCCTTCAACTTGATGCGCAGCGACGGCGCCGCCCCACATGAAGTCTTTGGGCATAGAGAATCCTTTAGTCATATTGAGCCACTCTCCTTATTTGATTGCATTAACGCGGCGTTCCCCCCAGGAAGCACGTTAATGGCAAAATGAGCCAAGACTAATCTTGGCTCTATTTTTGACACATATTCAGTTTACTTTTCAGCTAAAGCTTTGTACAGGTCAACGATTTCGCCAGCTAAGTCGCGGAAAGTGATGGCAGTCATCAAGTGATCTTGTGAGTGCACCATCAACAAAGTAACTTGAGCATGTTCGCCAGAAGCTTCAGCGGTCAGCATCTTCGTTTGAGAGTTGTGGGCGTCAACTAAGAAACCGTCAGCTTCTTTAAGCTTAGCTGCAGCGGTATCAAAGTCGCCTTTTTTAGCAGCAGCGATTGCTTCAAATGCGGAGCTCTTCGCGTTACCACCATTGATGATCAAGCCCATAACGGCTTGCATGTTTTCGTCGTTTTCTTCTGCCATGATAAAAATTCCTCCTACGAGTTAGTTGTGATAGATGTTTGTAAATGATTGTTGCGATGTTGCTTGATTGCGCTTTTCGACGCCGGGGTACCAGCCCGGGAGCATGCGCGTCTCCGCTTTCACATTCGATCCAAGGAGACGTCCAGTCACTTTGTTGCCAAAGGTCCTCATGAGTGCTTCTGACACCCGACCGAATATGAAAGCGGAAACGTGCATTGCCTACTTATTTTACAGCGGTTACAATAGTCTGTGAACTAAAAGTTTTTAATTTAATCAATTACTGGGCATCGATCGCACGAACGGCTTCGCGAAGCACTTTTTCACCATTCATCATGCCGTAATCTTGCATATCGATGACTTCAACTGGGATATTCGGGCATTTTTGTTGGAAGCCGGCTAACATGAAGCGCACTTGTGGGCCGAGCATTAAAATGTCTGGGTGCTTTTCAGCTAACTTGTTGTCAGCGTCAGTGGAGGCGGTTGCAAAGATTTCCGCTTCAACGCCGTCAGCTTCGGCTGCTTTTTGCATCTTGGACACCAACAAACTGGTCGACATCCCGGCGGAACATACTAACATGATCGTCTTCTTGGCCATAATCTTTTTCCCCTTTGTTTGTAAAAAGTTGTGCTAAAACCTTAAAGCGTTTTCAATACAATGCTATAATAATACATGGGTACAAATTAAACAAGTACCTAAGACTAAAATTTGTACGATTAGAAGGTGACCTGCATGTACCACGAAATTGCCGACCAATTGATCCAAGCGATCACAAATGGTCAGTTCACCAGCAAGCTCCCCACTGAAGCCAAGCTGATGGCGCGTTTTGGCGTGTCGCGCAATACCATTCGACGCGCCATCGACGTGGTTTACCAACAAGGCTTGCTGCGGCGCGTTCAAGGCTCTGGGTATTACATCAACCATGTTCAGTTAAATTCTGAGCACGCTGTCAACTTATCGGTTGGGGCTGGTAAGCCTTTAATTAAAAATGCTCACCATCCCACTTCTAAAGTCGTGACCTTCGACAAAGCCAACGCAGGCACCATTGCGCTGGCCAAACAGTTCAATGTCGAACCTGACGCCGAAGTTTATCGCGTGATCCGTTTGCGGTATATGGATGGTGCCATATACGCTTTAGAAGAATCTTATTATTTAACCAGCGTGGTGCCATTCTTATCCACTGACAGCATCAACTCCTCGATTTTTGATTTCTTAGCCGAGACGTTCAATGTGACTGTCGTCGCTTCTGACGACTATATGTCCATGACCGCTTTGGAATTCGATCAAGCCAACTTAATGGGCTTAGAGCCTGGCGATCAGCGTTTGACGTTGGCCCAGATGAACTACACCAAAAACAATACCCTGTTCAACTTCTCAAAGGCGATTTACGCTGATGCAAAAATGAGTTTTTATTTCCACTCTGCTCACTTATCGAGCAATTGATTTTGGCCTGTCTGCATAATGTTCTACCTACTAGCAGAATTAGCATTTAGACAGATCCGTTTTCTATGTTAAAATGTATGCGTTCACAGTACAAACACTGTGGTGTGTTTAATCTTCTAGTTAGTTAGACCAATTGCCTAGCGGCACGGAAATTTGTGGGGTCTAGCGCCTTGGCACCACTACGGAAAATTGGATAAGTTGCCGGTGCGTCCGGTTCCAGAGATCAGCACAAACCGCTGATGCTCTTTCACCTAGATTTAGAACCAAAGAAAACCGCTTTGTTTCTAAATCTGCCGGTAGAATCTGCGCATGCCGCCAAAAGCCGGCGTCATCCTTGATTCTACTGCCACAGGCAATTGTCCAATTTTCCTCCGTTTTGCCCAGACGCTCCACCCACAAATTTTCTCCGTTGATTCCGCTAGCTAACAGATTAGGCGCGTTCATGTTGTGACGACACTTGTCATTCAAATAACCATGACGTTGATATCGCAAGTTTCGTATCCGTCAGGTGCCTAACGGAATGGAATTCATTTGAAATTGGGACGGAAGCTGGCCGTCGATGCATAATGAGATTTCCGTTGGCGGTTTATCGCCTACGGAAATCCGCAGGTCGAGATCCACTTTTAATATGAGCAACGCGAATATTAAAAGTTAGCTCGGCCGAGGACCAACACTTGTCAGCAACGAGC
>CAKRHU010000065.1 GCA_934339215.1 uncultured Lacticaseibacillus sp. | reverse complement strand
TCGTGCGACGGTTGCACGCAGCGTGGCCAAGTTGTGTCAGCAAGGTTTCGTTGAAAAACACCCTGACCCCAACAATGCAAAGCGCCAACGTCTATACGCCACAGCGGCTGGCAAAAAAGCTTATGACCCAATTCGCCGTGAAAACCGCTACTCATTAAAAGTGGCCACCCAAAACATGACTGCAGACCAAATCGCCACCTTAGAACAATTGCTAGATCAAATGTGTGCCAACGTCGATCACGACTGGCAATTTGTCAAAAATGGTGGCAAACGAAACTATTAAGGAAGTGACGCTAATGTCAAACATTCAAATCGTCAAAGTTTCCGATCAAGATATCCCAATGCTGGTGCACATTGCGCGGGTCACGTTCGCAGATACCTTCAACGCCAATACCGCACCAGCCGATATGCAAGAATTCCTCGACACGGCTTATGCGCCGGCACAACTCACCAAAGAATTACATACGCCAGGCACCACCTTTTGGTTTGTGACCGTCGATGGCACGCCTGCAGGCTATCTCAAACTCAACATCGACCAAGCCGTCACCGCGGATGTGAAAGCCGAGAATGCGTTGGAACTGGAACGTATCTACATTTTGCCTGATCACAAACACCAAGGTTTAGGCGGAAAATTATTCGCCCATGCTTTGCACATGGCCAAAGAATTTCACAAGCCAACCATCGCGTTAGGGGTGTGGGAACACAATGAACCGGCGAAATCCTTCTATGCCAAGCGCGGATTTCACAAAGTCGGCGAGCATGCCTTCGTCGTAGGCGACGATCCTCAGCATGATTGGCTGATGGAAGCCGCGGTAGATTAGCATTTTTCGTTTACAAATGGGCGCCTTTTGGGTATTATGGTTAGGTATGTAATACGAAATGACTATGTCGGAGGTACAGCATGGCTGCAAAATGGGAAAAGCAAGGCGCTAATGATGGCGTATTGACTTTTGAAATCGAACAAGAACAAATTAAATTAGGGTTGGACAAGGCGTTCAACCGTGTGAAAAAGAGCCTGAACGTTCCTGGGTTCCGTAAAGGTCACGTGTCCCGTACGGTTTTTGATCGTATGTACGGCGAAGCGGCTTTATACGAAGATGCATTGAACATTCTTTTGCCAGACGCTTATGAAGCTGCCGTTGACGAAGCTGCTATCGAACCAGTGGACCAACCAAAAATCGACGTCGACAAAATGGACGAAGGCGAAGCTTGGGTCATCAAAGCAACTGTTACTGTTAAGCCAGAAGTTAAGCTTGGCGATTACAAGGGCTTAGACGTGGACAAGCAAGACCGCGAAGTTTCCGAAGCAGACGTTGAAGAAGAATTACAAAAGCGTCGCGAAGGCCAAGCTGAATTGGTCCTCAAAGAAGACGCAGCGGCTGAAAAAGGCGACACTGTAACCATCGATTACGCTGGTACTGTGGATGGTGTGGCTTTTGATGGCGGCACTGCTAAGAACTACTCTTTGGAACTCGGCTCAAACTCCTTCATCCCTGGCTTTGAAGACCAATTGGTTGGCCACAAAGCTGGCGAAGATGTCACTGTTAAAGTAACCTTCCCAGAAGATTACCAAGCAGAAGACCTCAAGGGTAAGGATGCAGAATTTGCAACCACCATCCACGAAGTTAAGACGAAGCAATTGCCTGACTTAGATGATGATTTTGCTAAGGACTTAGACGAAGACGTTGACACCTTAGACGAATTGAAGTCCAAGATTAAAGACGAACTCGTGGCTAAGAAGGCTGAAGCTGCTGACAACGCCAAGGAAGAACAAGCCATTGGCAAAGCAGTTGAAAATGCTGAAATCACTGAGATCCCGCAAGCCATGATCGATTCTGAAGTGTCCAACCAAATGGATCAATTCCTTGGCAACATGCAACGCCAAGGCATCAACCCAGACATGTACTATCAATTGACTGGCACTAAAGAAGAAGACTTGAAGAAGCAATTCGCCGCTGACGCTGAAACTCGCGTTAAGACTAACTTGGTTCTTGAAGCTGTCGTTGCTGCTGAAAAGATCGTGCCTTCTGAAGATGAAATCTCTGCAGAAGTTAAAGATCTTGCCGGCGAATACAACATGGAAGAAGACGCCGTTCGTCGTGCGCTTTCCGATGACATGTTGAAGCATGATATTGGCGTGAAGAAAGCGATCCGCGTGATCACTGAATCCGCTAACGAAGCTTAATTCGTTTCATTGAGACACTTACTGGCTGTGTGAAGTTGGTGGGTGTTTTTTTGTACCCAGAGCGTTTCCGAGCGCACTTAGCCGACCAGGCAGCCTAGCATTCGGCTGTAAGGGGTTCTTTGCCTTGAAGTCGGAGGCGTAGCTAGCTGTGTGGGCGTTGCTTGGAAACACTCGACGTGCCGTCGACACAATGACGATTTGAATGATTGTCTTGACGCTGATCATATGTTATTCTATTAACACCATAGCGGTGAACCCTTTGCGGAGGGCACTTGGGACCGGGGATCAAGCGTGGTTTAACCATGGCTAGTTGCCGGTCTTTGTTTTGTTTATGTGAGACAGTTTATTGAATACCTCGATCGGGAAAGTTCTTGATCGGGGCTTTTTTGCGTCCTTAACCATTTTCAGGTTCTTAAATAGATCATAGGGTTAATTTTAAAAAACATATCCTTTAAAAGAAAACACTTGCATAACTTAAGCCAACAAGCTATGCTTGTTCACGTAGGAAACGTTTTCTAACAAATTGAATCATGGGAGGGTGTCAATGACAAACAAAATGCCTGACACGTTTTTCTGGGGAAATTCAAGTTCGAGTATGCAAACAGAAGGGGCTGCACAACTAGACGGAAAAGGCCGATCCGTTTATGATGTGCGGCCAGCAGGACCAGATACCAGCGATTGGCAAGTGGCCATCGACGATTATCATCGCTACGAAGAAGACCTCGATTTGATGCAGGCGATGCACATGAACATGTATCGTTTGCAGATCTCATGGTCGCGGGTAGTGCCTGATGGTGATGGCGAGTTCAATCAAGCGGGGATCGCTTTTTATGATCGGCTGATCGATGCCTGTCTCGCGCGCGGGATCACGCCAATGGTTTGCTTGTATCATTTCGATATGCCACTGGCTTTAGCGAAAAAATATAACGGCTTTATGTCGCGGCATACGGTGGATGCTTTCGTCCGCTTCGGGCAAGCGATGATCGACCACTTTCACGATCGGGTGAAATACTGGTTGGTGTTCAACGAACACAACTTGTACTTCACCGATGAAGTGTTCAACATTTCTGGTTATCTCCAAGGCGATCAGACCTTGCCGGAAATGTATCAGATCTTTCACCACACGATGTTGGCGCACGCGCGACTCGATGCGTACATTCATCAAACTTATCCTGATGTCAAAATCGGTGGCATGTTAGCTTATACCCCGATTTATCCGAAAAATGCCGATCCCAAAACGATTTTTGCCGCACGGCAGCTCGATGAGTTTCTCAATAACAATTTAAATTCGGCTTATATCAACGGCCATTATTCACCGGAAGTATGGCGCTATATCAGACGCGCTGGTTTGCAATTCGATTGGCAACCAGGCGATGCCGAGGTTTTAGCGGAACAGCATGCCGATTTCATCGCGTTTTCGTATTATCGCTCAGCGGTGGTGGATGCCACTAAGATTCCAGCTGGCACACCGGTCAATCGGTATTTGGCGCACAGCTTTGAAGCTAACCCCTTCGTGCCCGAAACCGAATGGGGCTGGGCCATCGATCCACTGGGCTTGCGGAATCTGATCACGAAGTTATATGACCAATACCAAGTGCCAGTGTTCCCAGTCGAAAATGGGATCGGCATTCATGAAACTTGGGATGGCAAACACGAAATCGATGACACGGCGCGCATCGACTACCACCGCGCACACATTCAAGCCATGCAAGCAGCGATGTTTGAAGATGGCGCTGAGGTGCTCGGGTACTTGGGCTGGGGCTTGATCGATATTCCTAGCTCGCATGCGGATATGGAAAAGCGTTATGGTGCGGTGTATGTCAACCGCGGGAATCATGATCTCCGGGATTTGCGCCGCATACCGAAAAAGAGTTTTTATTGGTTTCAGCAAGTCTTTGGTTCTAATGGGGAGAAATTATAATGGATAATAATTCTAAATTTGGCAACTGGGTCAACGCCAAAATCATGCCACCCGTCATGAAATTTGTGAACACCAAAGCCGTTAAAGCTTTGCAAGACGGGATGATCTATTCACTGCCATTTATCATTGTTGGCTCGATTTTTCTGATTTTATCGAATATTCCAATTCCGGCCGTGGCCCAAGTGCTGAATGATTCTGGCTGGGCGGCATTTTTCAGCCAAGCTTATACGGCAACCTTCGGCGTGTTGTCACTGTGGGCGGTCGTCGGCATGGCGTATGTGTATGTTCGCAATGAAGGCTATGAACCATTGCCTGCTGGGTTAACCAGCTTGTCTGCGTTTTTGCTGATCCAATTGATGCAAACGGACAACCCACTGAAAACCGCCATGGCTAACGGTACGGGCAATATGTCGGCTAAAGCCGTCACAGCCAATATCGACAAATTGCCACACGCTTTGCAGACCTTGGTCAACAATCCCGTCACTGGGGTGTTCAATGTCACTTGGTTAGGCGGCCAAGGCATGGTCGGTGCGATTATCGTCGGCTTGTTGACTGGTTGGGCATACTCTTCGATGTTGAAAAAAGGTTGGAAGATCACGTTGCCTGAACAAGTGCCAAGTTCAGTGGCCAAGCAGTTTACCGCGATGATCCCAGCTGGTGTGATTTTAGGGGTTGCGATGTTGGTCTACGCTGGCTTTAAGACCTTTATGCACACCGATCTCTTGCAATATGTTTACACCTTGCTCGAAATGCCAATGCAAGGGCTGTCTGATTCGCTGTTTGGCGCGATCATTATCGGTTTTGCGGTTTCGTTCTTCTGGTTCTTCGGGGTCCATGGTGGCCTGATCGTCGGCACTATCGCAGGCGTGTTCTTAATGCCAAACACTGCGGCCAATGCGGCGTTGTATCATGCAGGTAAATTGAGTCTCGCCAATGGCGCGCATATCGTCACCAACGAATTTTATAACAACTTCATCAACTTGACCGGGTCTGGCATCACCATTGGATTAGTGATTTTCACGCTGTTTGCCGCAAAATCCACGCAAATGAAAACCTTAGGGAAAATCGAACTGGTGCCAGCGATTTTCAACATCAATGAACCGTTCTTGTTCGGCTTGCCTTTGGTCATGAACCCATTCTTGGCGATTCCATTCTTCTTGACGCCTGTGGTGATTGCCTTGACAACTTACTTGGTGATTTACTTTGGCATCGTGCCGCCGCTCAACGGGGTTGCCGCGCCTTGGACGACACCAGCGATCATTTCCGGATTCTTCATCGGTGGTTGGAAGATGGCGATTTGGCAAGCTTGTACCTTGGTGATTTCCACCTTGATCTACTTCCCATTTGCCAAGAAGTATGACCAGATTTTAGTCAAGCAAGAAGCTGAAAAAATGGCTGAGGAGGCTAAATAATGGCTGATAAAATTATTATGTTGGCTTGTTCTGCAGGCATGTCGACCAGTTTGCTCGTCACGAAAATGCAAGCCGCGGCGAAAAAATTAGGCCGTGACTACAATATCTTTGCCACTAGCGTATCAGATATCGATAACCAACTGGAAAATACGCATCCCGATGTGTTGATGCTTGGCCCGCAAGTCGCTTATATGAAAGGCGACGTTAAGGCCAAAACTGATGCAGCTCAGATTCCAATGGCTGTGATCAACATGCAAGATTACGGCATGATGGCAGGCGACAAAGTGCTGGCAACAGCGGAGCAATTATTGAAGGAAGGCTGAGTGATGGTTGAATACGTTGCAGATGGTCACCATTTTACTTGCGCGTTTGAAGCTGATGGCCGCTTGGCAGTCACCGCTGATGACAAGCAAACCGCGCGCGGCTATTTGATCGGGAATATGGTGCGCTTTCCTAAAAGCTTGGCACTTGGCGATGATTTCGTGATGACGCTGACATTGCCAGCCGACGTCGTGAAGCAACTAAACGCATAATCTTTCGCCGCTTTGGGTATGTCATGCTACAATTGACCTATGTGAAATGATGAAGAATGTAGGTAATAGCATGAAAAAATATCAAGTGATCGCTAATCAAATTCGTGAGCGCATTTTGTCAGGGGTTTATCCGCCGAAAACCATGATCCCAGATCAAAAACAGTTTGCCGAAGAATTCGACGTGTCAATGATCACGGTGAAAAAGGCTTTAGACGGCTTAGCGCGGGAAGGCTTGATTTACAAAAAGTCTGGCCTCGGGACCTTTGTGCTCGGCAAGATTCCATTAGGCGATGCCTATGATTCACCAGCCAACGCTTTTGATGGGTTGTCGGCGCAACAAGGGGCTGATCATGTCGAAAGTGTGCCGCTATTGTTTGAATTGGCGTTTCCCACGCCTGAAATCGCGGAAAAGTTGGATTGCAAAACCAGCGAGCCAATTTATAATATTTTGCGATTGCGCAAGCTCAATGGCAAACCGTTTATCTTAGAACACACTTATATGCCTGTGCGCTTGGTACCGGACTTGACTAAGGAGATCCTCACCCAGTCGATTTACCAATATATTCATAAGGATTTGAAGTTGGTGTTCGGTGGGGCCTATCGCAAAATCCATGCCAGCGAACCGACAGAACTGGATCAACAGTACCTCAACGCCGGTGAGCACACGCCGATGCTGGAAGTCGAACAAGTGGTGTGGTTGACCAACGGCGAGAATGTGGAATACTCCACCAGTCGTAATGTGTTTGATCAGCGATCCTATACGGTGATCGATGTGAATGATTTTTAGTGGAAAAGTTGTGGCAGTTGCTGCAACTTTTTTGCGTGAAAGGCTGGGCAATTTTTCTTAAAGAACATGCCTTTTGTGGTAAAATGAATGCGGATACAAAAATCGGGAGGTCCTTACATGACAAAGTTGATTGCGATCGATATCGGTGGTACCAGTATTAAATTCTCGTTGTGGGATGGCGAAACCTTAGGTCCAGTGCAAAGTCGGCCAACGCCAGATAATATTGATGATTTCTATGCGGTGTTAAAAGACGGTGCTGACGCAGTTCGCGGGGATGCAGAAGTTGAAGGCGTCGCGATTTCATCGCCTGGGTCTGTCAACCAAGCCACTGGCGTGATCGAAGGCGCCAGTGCGATCCCATATATTCACAACTTTGAGATCCAACCGCGTTTAGTCGATTTGTTCGGCTTGCCAGTCACCTTGGAAAATGATGCCAACTGTGCCGCACTGGCAGAATTAGCGGCTGGTGCTGGCGTCGGTCATCACAGCTTGTTATTCTTAGTGATCGGGACTGGCGTCGGTGGCGCGGTTGTTGTCAATGATCGCATTTGGCATGGTGCGCACTTGTATGGTGGGGAATTTGGCTACATGTTGATGCGGCCAGAAGGCACCTTGAGTGAAATCGTGTCCCCGGTGAACTTGGCCAACCGCTACAATGCGGCCACGGGAGACAACATCGATGGCAAAATCTTGTTTGAACGCGCCGAAGCTCGCGAGCCACAAGCGATGCGCTTAGTAGCCGACGCTGAAGCCGTGTTAGGCAAAGCAATTTTCAACTTGCAATATGCTTTTGATCCTGAACGCATCCTGATCGGTGGGTCCATCAGTGAAAATGCCAAGTTCTTAGATGGTGTGCGTGCCGCTGTCGATGCAGTCAAAGCCCGCGTTGGCATTGGGGACATCACCCCAGAGATCCTGCCTTGTGAATATCTCGG
>CAKRHU010000064.1 GCA_934339215.1 uncultured Lacticaseibacillus sp. | reverse complement strand
GCGCAGTTCCGGATAATCGGATTCCGGAATATCGCGTAAGACACAATGCGTGCCAGTTAAGTATGCTGGATCCATTGAAACCCTGCTCCATTAAAATGCGAAGCGCAACAACAATAAGCCAAAGACGAGCAGAGGTAAGCCCACTGCGATACCAGTTTGCTTGGAGGCGTCAGCTTTTAACATCGACAGCCAGCGACCGGACATAAACTGTGCGCCTAACACCAGTAAGCATAAGCCCATCAAGGCTAAGAAAATTTGCAAGAGAATCACCTCAGGCTTTCAGTATACGCCAAAAAACGCGAGGTAATTAGCTTACTTTTGGCAAGCGATTATGGTATACTGGGCGTTACTGGAATCTTGACCTTCAAATCAATGCTTTCAGCAATTTAATGAAATGATGGTGAATCATATGGACAACAGCAATACCCGCGTTGTCGTCGGGATGTCAGGCGGCGTGGACTCCAGCGTGACCGCCTTGCTCCTGAAGCAACAAGGCTATGACGTGGTGGGCGTTTTCATGAAAAACTGGGACGACACCGACGAATATGGCGTCTGTACCGCGACTGAAGACTACGAAGACGTGGCCAAGGTGGCTGCAGAAATCGGCATCCCTTATTACTCGATCAACTTCGAAAAAGAATATTGGGATCGCGTGTTTCAATATTTCTTAACGGAGTACAAAGCCGGCCGCACGCCAAACCCTGATGTGATGTGCAACAAGGAAGTGAAGTTCGCAGCATTCTTAGATTACGCCGAAGAGCTTGACGCCGATTACATCGCCATGGGCCACTACGCCCAAACGACCACTGACGAGAATGGCATCGTGCATATGTTGCGCGGCGCTGATGGCAACAAGGATCAGACTTATTTCTTGAGTCAGCTGTCCCAAGCCCAACTCAAAAAGGCGATGTTCCCGATCGGCCATTTGCAAAAGCCTGAAGTCCGGGCCATTGCCGCAGAGTTTGGTTTGGCCACTGCCGCAAAGAAGGATTCCACTGGGATCTGCTTTATCGGCGAGCGTAACTTCAAGCAATTCTTATCCACTTACTTACCAGCTCAACCTGGCAAGATGATGACTTACGATGGCGAAGTTAAAGGCCAACACGATGGTTTGATGTATTACACCATTGGCCAACGCGGCGGCCTTGGCATCGGTGGGAACTCTGAGAACTCCGAGCCTTGGTTTGTCGTCGGCAAAGACTTGTCGAAGAACATCTTGTATGTGGGCCAAGGCTTCAACAACCCACATTTGATGGCGACTAGCCTTGATGCTTCTGGCATGAGCTTCTTTACCGGCTCAGCACCAGCGCAAGACTTCCATTGCACCGCCAAGTTCCGTTATCGCCAAGCTGATGTTGGCGTGACGGTGCACTTAGACGGCGACAATGCGCATATCGTCTTTGACGAGCCAGTGCGTGCGATCACCCCAGGCCAAGCGGTTGTGTTATACAACGGTGAGGAGTGCTACGGTGGTGGGACCATCGACGTGGCCTACGCTGACGAGAAAGTTTTACAATACGTTTAATCATGAGACAATCGGGTCGTTGGATCCGGTTGTTTTTTTATTGAAGTGAAATTTGGTATAATCGGCGCATGACGTGATAGGAGGACTCTATGGAAAAGTTATCATGGTACTGGCGTTTGACGCTATTTTTCATTTTGGAATTACTGCTTGGGGAAGTGGTGATCGGCTACAGCACCCGGTTGTTGCATTTTGCCTATGTGCCGCATTTGCTGGTGTATAAAGGCCTGGAATTTGGCGTGATCTTGTTGCTGAACTGGTGGCTGATCCATCAAAAACTTCATTTCCTCAATTTAAAATGGTGGACTTGGACTTGGTTGATCTTGTTGTGGCTGATAGTTGGCGTGATTACTTACAAGTTAGGGCATACTAGTCGGATCCCTGCTGGTATCGTGACGGGCATTGTGGCCGCAGCGACCGAAGAATGCATGTTCCGTGGCGTGATCTTCAGTCAATTGCTGAAACACTGGCGCAATGCTTGGGCGGCAATGTTGACGTCTGGGTTGTTGTTCGGCGCCTTGCATTTGATCAATTTGACCCATCAAAGTGCCGGCATCACGCTGATTCAAATTCTGCAAGCAGCTGGCATGGGGGTGATGCTGGCGGCAATGTATTTGCGTAGTGGCAGTTTGCTAGTGCCGATGGCGTTTCATTTCAGTTTGGATTATATTGCGGTGGCGATTCACGGCTTGTCTGGAACGCCAACTGGGAATTTCCAAATTTTATTATTTGGATCTCTGTTTTGGGTGATGATCTACCTTGCTATCGCGGTGATCATTGTGCACGGCAGTCGTAAACCATTGAAATTGTTGAACTTGGAAACGAGTCGCTGAGTGATCGGCGGCTTTTTTTCGAAAAGGGGAACCTTTTGCCTGGTGAGTCGTACTAATAGGTGTACGACGAATTGGAGGGATGGGTATGGATGATTTGATCGCGTCAGCCCGTGCAGGCGACCAAACGGCGCTGGTGATGTTGCTGCAGACGCGCAATGACAAGCTTTATCGCACGGCTTACTTATACTTGCACAATCAACAAGACGCCTTAGACGCGGTGCAAGAAACGGCACTACAAGTGGTGTTGAGCATTCACAAGTTGAAACAGCCTGAGTATTTTGACACGTGGTTGATCCGCGTCGAGCTGAATTGCATTTATAAAATGATGCGCAAGCATCAGCCGACGATTTCAGCAATGGCCGTGGATGAGCCCAGTGTGGCCAGTGACTTGCATGCAGATCTGCAAACTGATTTAGAAAAATTGCCCAAGAATTTGCAAGTGGTGCTCGTGATGCGTTATTACAACGATTTACCTTTGGCGCAAATTGCCAAAGTTTTACATTTGCCATTGGGTACGGTGAAAAGCCGTTTGAATCGTGGATTGGCGCGCATGCGTCAGGAAGGAGCGGTGCGTGATGCTTACCGAATTTGAACAAATTAAAGTCCCAAAGAATTTAGTCAATGCGGCGATCAGCCAAGGGGTGGCGCAAGCTCGGCCAGTCAGACATCGTCGACATTTGGTAGTCGGCACTGTACTCGGCCTGGCAGCAGTTGGTCTGTTGGCAACGGTTACGCCAGTTGCGATTCAAGCTGGTGGCATTGTGCCCGCTTACCAACAGCTACTTGATTCTTCCACAACCCAATCAGAACATTGGGATCCAACGTTGAATAAACTGCTAGGAGATTTTGCAAGCACCAATGTTTATCACCCCTTGCATGCTGCCGCGCAAGACGTCAACGGCATCAAGGTGCAACCAATCGGGACGATGGCATCAGCTGGCGTGTCGGCAGTGATCGTCGATTATTCAGGTCCTGGCATTGATCCGAAACAATTTCTCCAATCAAATGTTTCGATCAATAATTTAGGCGCGGGTCAAGGCATTGATTTTGAAGCCAATGCCGCCAAAGTCGAATTGGGTCATTATCGCCAAGTGATCGCTTGGTATCCGCCAATCACAGGGGATGCCAACACCAAAGGCTTTGACTTGAAGTTGAACAAAGTCAACGGCACTACGCAAGCGGTCAGTTGGCAGAATTTATCCTTGCCACAGTTTAAAGCCACTACGCGCAAGTTGACTCAAGCGCACACAGCGCAAGTTCTTGGCGGCGCGGTCACAGTCGCGTTAACCAAAGTGCAAGCTAGCGGCCAAAGTCTGGTGTTGAATTATCAAACCAGTTTTGATCCGAAAAGACTTACCGCCCATGCGCAACAAGTTTGTCAAGAAGCGGCCTGGATCTCGCGAGGCATCATTTATCAAAACGGGCATGAAGTGGGAGATTTATCTTTAGGCATCGGCGGGCAAAACTTACCGGTGACGCATGCAGGCAACCTGACGCAAGCTAATTTCCAGTCAACCTTCACCACTGATTATCGAGATACAAATGGCAAACGGACGCGGTTAAAAGCAGGGGATGTGGTAAAGTTCGAGTATGAACTTCCAGGCACAGACGCCAAACGTCAAGTGCCCGCCACCTTTGAAGTGCCGGCATCACAATTATTGCCATAAGCGCAAAAAAAGTCTGCTCGCTGGATTCAAATTCAGTGAACAGACTTTTTTCAATGCTTTGTGAATTATTTCAAACCTGGCGTCATGCTAGCACGATAAATATCTTCGACCGCTTGTGCATTCAGTGGCAAGTAGGCGTGATCTAAGCCCCCAGCCGCGGCAGTTTTCGCCATTTCAGCAAAGTGTGCTTCATCTTTGATCCCAATTTCTGGCAAGGTCATGCCAAAGCCTAAGCCAAAGATCCAACTCCAAGTGGCATCGATGGCTTCTTGCGCGCGGTTGTGCACATTGCCTAACACTGGCAAGTCCCAGACACGATGGCCGAAGCGGGCGAATAACTTTGCTGTTGATTCATCGTGATCTAAGACATATTGCATCCAGCGCGGCGTCAAGATCCCTAAACCCACGCCATGGGTCACATCATAAACGGCAGACAGTTGATGTTCCATTGCATGGCAAGACCAACGACTTTCAGTGCCAGCACCGACTAATCCAGAACAGGCATTGGTGGCCGCCCACATTAAGTTTGCGCGCGCATCCAATGAATCAGGTTTGTTGATCGCCACTGGGGCCCAGCGGGTGACGGTTTGCATCAAGCCTTCGATCATGCCTTTAGACACATCGTTGGAATCTGAGCGATCAAAATATTGTTCACATAAATGGGAGAAAATATCCATCGAACCTGCAGCGGTTTGGCTGGCAGGCACGGTGAAGGTCAAGCGCGGATCCAAGAAGGAAACTACAGGAGGATTTGGACAGCGAGCGCCGACTTTAGCATTTTGACTCGGGTCAGAAATCACGGCATTGACATTCATTTCACTGCCAGTGGCTGCAAGCGTGACGATATCGACTAATGGCAACATGGTTTGTTTTTGTGCCAGGTCGCGATCGACCACCAAGTCCCAAGCGTCGCCATCGTAATGTGCGGCAGTGGCGATCACTTTGGCAGCGTCGATCACAGAACCGCCACCAACAGCTAACACCACGTCGCGATCTTGGGCCAGCTTCACCCCAGCGCGAACGGAATCGATTTTAGGATTAGGTTCGATGCCTGGAAGCTCGACAATATCAAAGCCTTTTAATAAATCGATCACGCGCTGGTACAAACCAGTTTTTTTGATCGAATGGCCACCGTACACCAATAACACTTTTTGCCCAAAGTGCGCCACGACTTCGGCAAGTTGTGCGTCGATATAGTCCCCAAAGCGAATGTCGGTGGGATTGTAATAAGTAAAATCTTTCACTGAAAAGGCCTCCAAATCTCTGATTACCCCAATTATACCGCCGGCTGGTTGAAAAGGCGCGCAAAAATCGCGATAATAGAAGCAACAACAAGGAGGGTGCGCAGTTGACACGATTATTTTTTGTGCGGCACGGCAAAACGCAATGGAATTTGGAAGGACGCTATCAAGGGGCCAATGGGGATTCCCCACTGCTTCCAGAAAGCTATGAACAGATCCACCAGCTGGCGGGCTATTTGAAAGGCACGCATTTTGCCCATTGCTACATCAGTCCCTTGCCACGTGCTCAAGCGACGGCCAACACCTTGTTACAAGATCTCAATGAAAATATTCCCACTACGACTACAGTAGGGATGCGGGAATTCAACTTGGGCAAAATGGAAGGCATGAAGTTCACTGATGTCGCCAAGAAGTATCCCAAAGAGTTACACGCCTTTCGCGCCGCGCCTGATGACTATGATCCTACAGCCATCGAAGGCGAAACCTTCCCAGATTTGATCAAGCGGATGCAACCAGTGGTGTTAGATGCAGTGGCAAAAGATGTCACTGGCGAAGAAAACCTTTTGTTCGTCAGCCATGGGGCGGCTTTGGTGGCTTTAATTCAAAGTCTCCTCGGCACGCCGATCGCTGACATGCGCAAAATGGGCGGTTTGACCAACTCTTCGGTGACCATTCTTGAAGCCTATGGTCCCAACCTGCCATTCAAGTTGATCAAGTGGAATGATACCGAATACTTGACCAAGAAACTCGATCCCACTGACACAATTTAAGCATGAGGAGTCCCGATGTTAAAAGATAATAAACACACCAACACATCAAAAAAATCTCAAGCGCCCAAGAAACCCAAGCAAAATATGATCGCCCAATTCAACCACGGCGATCACGATGGGGCAATTCATGCCGCCATTGCCGCCATCGATGACAATCCCAAAGATCCAAAGCGTTATGCGACGCTGGCAACGATGCTCATCGCCATCAATGCGTATGATGAAGCGACGCAATTATTGATGCAAGCAATCGGCTTATTTCCAGAAGATGGCGAGTTGGTGTATAACTTCGGTTTATTGCAATTCCGCCAAGAAAATTGGCAATTGGCCATTCAATATTTCCAACAACTGACGAAAAATCAAGACAACTTAGGCCAAGATGCCACATACATGGTGGCTTTGTCTTATCAACACTTGGAACAACCGCAAAAAGCTTTAGCCTTTGCGCTGACCGCCCATGAAGCCGCGCCACATCGATTGGATGCCGCGTTATTGACGGCTGAGTTGTTACTTGGCATGGGGGCGTTTCAACAAGCCGCAGATATGTTGGAACCGCAATTGCGCACTAAAAACGCCCAAGCCTTTTTCACTTATGGCATGGCCTTGACTGGTGCAGGCCAAGACGGGTCGAAGTATTTGGATGAAGCCAAGCGCTTAGATCCTGACAGCTACGATCAAAAGGCCAACCAAGTGCGCGATATCGCCGGCTACTTATTGCACAAGGAGTCATCGGATGACTGACGAGCCACAAAGCGTCACCGGCCGGGTCAAAAGCATTTTTTTCCAAAGCCCGACCAGCTTTTTTAAGATCTTATTGATCACCATCACCAAAACCAATCTCACTTGGTTGGAGCCAGAAATCGTGGTGACCGGCTCTTTTGGGGATGTCAAAGAAGATGAAACCTACCACTTTGTCGGGAAACTGGTCACCCATCCCAAATACGGCCAACAATTTGCTGCAGACAACTATCAAGTCGAAAAGCCTTCAGGTAAAGCCGGGCTGATCGGCTATTTGAGTTCGGAGAAATTTCCGGGCATCGGCAAGAAAACGGCCGAGCGCATTGTCGACGAGCTTGGCGTCAATGCCATCGACAAGATTTTGAAAGATCCCAGCGTGCTGTTGCCGTTGAAGCTCAAACCTGACCGTCAAAAAACGTTAGTCGATAATCTCAAAGCCAATCTCGGCATGGAACAAGTGATCATCGGCTTAAATGATTTTGGCTTTACCGCCAACATGGCCGCTAAGATTTATGCCTTGTATGACACAGACGCCTTAGATGTGATCCAAGAAAATCCTTATCGCTTGATCGCTGACGTGGATGGCATCGGCTTTAAGCGCGCTGATGCGATCGCGGCGCACATGAATATCGCCCCAGATGCCCCGATTCGCATTCAAGGGGCGGTGATGGAAACCTTGACCAATCAAACTGAAGGCGAAGGCGACACTTACGTTGAACTACCAGAGCTGTTAGACGCGACCATCGGCATGCTTGAAGGGGCGCGCAATGTCGAAATCACACCAGATGATGTCGCTGACGCCGTGGTGGCTTTGCGCAAAAACAATAAAATTATGTCAGAAGCCAAACGCATTTACCCCAAGCGCTTGTATGATGCCGAATTTGAAATCGCCAATCGCTTGAAGCAACTTGACCAAGATGTTGAAAAACCTAGCGACAAGGCGATTCAAAAAGCCTTGAAAGATGTTCAAAAAGCCGCCGACATCACCTATGATGACACCCAGCGTCATGCCATCGTCACCGCGATGCAATC
>CAKRHU010000063.1 GCA_934339215.1 uncultured Lacticaseibacillus sp. | reverse complement strand
GCTGGTCGTTGCGACATAGTGAGATTTCCGTTGGCGATTTATCGCTTACGGAAAGCCGCAGGGAAAGATCCACTTGAATCAGAGCGTAGCGATGATCCAAGTTAGCTTTCCCGAGGACCCTCACTATGTCGCGGCGGCCAGCTGGAGTCCCAATTTCAAATCACTGTAACCAGACCACTGGCGCCTGATGGCGGGCATGAAACACTTACGATGCCGGACAGCAATACAATTTCAAAAGCCGGATTTAAAGATGAAAGAGTATTACACCGAAACGAAGCATCATTGATTGAGACAAAGAAACCGCCACAAGCCTCATTAGGACTTGTGACGGTTTCTCATTCAACTAAGCTTGATCATTATGATCGTCGTCAGTTGATTTTGGTTCAGCTGTTTGGTCTGAATCCTCAGACGTGTCATCGTCAGCTTGAGGTGCTGCTTCTGATGGCGCATCTTCAGTCTTTGGTTCAGCTTCAGTTGCTTCAGGCTTCGCTTCAGTCACTGGCTTTGAATCATCAGTGGCGTCTGCATTGACACTAGCTGCATCGTCAGCTTGTTTTTCGGCATCTTTTTGTTCCAAGGCCTTCTTAGATTCTTCGAAGGTCGCGGCTTTTTCAGACGGGAATTCATCAGCTGGTTTTTCAGGCATCTTACCCGTATTGAAAATGGACAAGATTTCCTTTTCGTTCAAGGTTTCGTGTTCCAACAAGGCCAAAGCAATGGCTTTATGTTGTTCACGATGGGATTCGATGATATCATGGGCGCGTTTGTGCGCTTCATCAATGATGGCCCGTACTTCATCGTCGATGGCAGCGGCAGTTGCTTGTGAATACATCACTTGACCGTATTCATTTTGCGCACCGGCACCTTCTAAGGAAACCGTGCCTAACTTATCAGACATCCCATATTGGGTAACCATGGAACGGGCCATTTGGGTGGCTTGTTCAAAGTCATTGGAAGCACCAGTTGCGATCACATGGAAAATGATCTCTTCAGCGGTACGCCCACCCATTAACCCAGTGAGTTGTTCCATCATGTCTTTTTTGGTCAACATGAATTGATCTTCTTTAGGCAAAGTGATGGCATAACCGCCAGCACGCCCACGAGGAATGATGGTAACTTTACGAACCACCCGAGAATCCGATAAGACTAACCCGATCACCGCATGCCCAGCTTCGTGGTAAGCCACGATTTCGCGTTCTTTCTTGGAAATCACGCGATCTTTCTTAGCAGGGCCCGCAATGACGCGGTCTTCGGCTTCATCGATATCAGTGGCATCGATTTGTTTCTTAGAACGACGGGCTGCGACTAAGGCAGCTTCGTTGAGTAAGTTTTCCAAATCGGCCCCGACAAATCCAGGAGTGGTCTTCGCGAGTTCCTTCAAGTCCACGTCATCAGCTAACGGCTTGTTTTTGGCATGAACTTTCAAAATGGCTTCACGGCCTTTGACGTCAGGACGACCAACTAAGATCTTCCGGTCAAAACGACCTGGACGCAGTAAGGCTGGATCCAAGACATCAGAACGGTTAGTCGCGGCCATCACAATGACGCCTTCGTTACCGGTAAACCCATCCATTTCAACCAGTAATTGGTTCAAGGT
The DNA here is from genome assembly GCA_934339215.1 of uncultured Lacticaseibacillus sp. Lineage (GTDB taxonomy): Bacteria > Bacillota > Bacilli > Lactobacillales > Lactobacillaceae > Lacticaseibacillus. The sequence goes on along the minus strand of CAKRHU010000063.1, from coordinate 6,237 downwards.
TTGTTCACGTTCATCATGACCGCCACCCATGCCGTTGCCACGTTGGCGACCAACGGCATCGATTTCATCAATGAAGATGATAGCAGGGGCGTTCTTTTTGGCTTGATCAAAGAGATCACGCACACGAGAAGCGCCGACGCCGACGAACATTTCCACGAAGTCAGACCCAGAAATGGAGAAGAATGGCACGCCTGCTTCACCGGCTACGGCTTTAGCCAGCAAAGTTTTACCAGTACCAGGAGGCCCTTCGAGGAGCACACCGGCTGGGATGCGAGCGCCTAAGCCGGAGAACTTGCGCGGATCTTTTAAGAACTCAACCACTTCAACCAGTTCTTGTTTTTCTTCTTCAGCCCCAGCCACATCTGAGAAGCGGACCTTGTTGGCCTTTTTATCAGCTTGTTTGGCTTTGGACTTGCCGAAGTTCATCACGCGACCATTGCCACCGCCTTGACCGGCTTGGTTCATCATCATATAGAAGAACACCATGATGACCACCATTGGGACGATGGTTAAGATCAAGGACAACCAAGTCCCAGATTGCGATTCCGTCAAGGTGTTAGACTTGACGTCATTTTTCTCTGCGGCTTTGGTAATGGCGTTGATTGTGGCATCGTTAGCTGGAATGTAGGCGGAGAACTTCTTGGTCTTGGCTGGTGCTTGGCTCAAAAAACTGGTGCTTGATGAGGAGTCGCCTGTGACTTTTTGTTCTTTGCGATATTCACCGCTGACTTTGTAAACCCCACCGGATGGTTGGATCTCAAAGGACTTGATGTCATTTTGCTTCAGTTGGCTAATAAATTGACTGGTTTGCAATTCTTGGGTCGTGGAGCCGCCACTGTCCCGTAAGTAATAAGCAAAACCGGTCACCAGCAACACGAACAAGACAACATACATTGCCGTGCCGCCGAATAGCCCGTTTCTTGGTTTTTTATTCATACATAACCTCCAGCAACAATAGGTAAAAAGCGTGCTTAGTAGCTATAATACTACATCCCACTGATTAATGGGCATAAACTTCAGGTTTCAAAACGCCAATGTAAGGTAAATTACGATAACGTTCCGCAAAATCTAACCCATAGCCGACCACAAATTCGTTGGGAACCGTGGTACCAACGTAATCCGCATGCACTGGGGCCACGCGGCGTTCCGGCTTATCCATCAAAGTACAAATGCGTACCGAGTTGGCATTGCGGGTCTTAAAGATCTGGGTGAGGTAATGCAAGGTGCGGCCAGTATCGACGATATCTTCAACGATCAACACATCGCGGTTGGCGACACTGGTATCGAGATCTTTTAAGATCTTCACTTCGCCGCTAGACTCGGTTTCGTTGCCATAGCTGGAAACATCCATAAAGTCGATTTCTAAATAGTCGTCGACTTCGCGCACCAAGTCCGTCATGAACATGATCGCACCTTTTAAAATGCAGATCACCAACGGATTTTTGCCTGCATAATCGTGCTTGATCTGTTTAGCCAAACGCTTGGTGATGTCATGAATGTCTTCTTGGGAGTACAAGACCTTTAAGATATCATTTTCCATTATTATCCTCACTATCATTTGCCGGTTTTTTCAGTGCCAATACAGCCTGAATTATATCAGTTTGCCGCGTTTGAAACAATTCAGGATGCGTTGGGATCTCCACCCAAACCAGCTGAAAATCTTGATCTGCCACCAGTAAATCGTCACGTCTAAATTGGGGGACTTTTTGGCCGATCAACCATGGTTGCAGCTTTTTGTGGTGACCATTGGGCAACGCCACATAATCGCCGGCCACTTTTTGGCGGATGATCAGCGGCTTGGCCGGGACATAAGCCCAAGTGTCGCATTGTGGGCGTTCATGGAATAACCCGATCATCCGACCGTCAGCCAATTGGTGCCAAGTGTCATCGACTGCTAATGGCAGTTCTTGCTGGCGGGCAGCTTTTGGCGCATCGACATATAACTTTCCATATGCAGCATCTAAGTGATGTTTCGCCACATCAAAATGTTTATTGCCTTTGGCTTGGGCTAACGCTTGCAGCACTTGGGTGATCACTTGGGCGGGAATTTGAATGTTGAACGCTTGTAAGTATTGTTCAAGCACCAAGCGTTGCACGCCGGCAGTTTGTTTCAACAACGGCGTCCAATCCGTCCTCATTTCCGGTTTTGGTACTAAAGCTTGCAGTCCAGGAGTCGCCAACTGGATCAGCGCTTCAAGGCTTTCGCTAAAGCGTTGGGTATGTAACAACACCCCTGCATTCAAATCCTTCAATACCGGTGTAACAAGATGTCTCACCCGATTGCGCGCGATGGTGTCATCCGCATTGGTTTGATCTACCGAATAAGGCACGTGATGTTTTTCAGCGTAGGCGTGTAAATCAGCTTTGCTGAAGTGCAGCAGTGGGCGCAAAACTTGTAAGTCTCCCAGTGGGCGGCTTGGCTGCATGCCGCTCATCGCCATCACATTCCCAGAGCGGGCAAGTTGCAGTAAAATGCCTTCCAGTTGATCATCCCCGTGATGAGCTAACACTAAGTATTGACTGTGGTATCGATGCGCCGTATCGGCTAAAAACTGATACCGCGCAGTTCGCGCCGTGGCTTCGCTAACCGTTTGATCGGCTTTACGCAACCATTCACCAGCAACGACGGTCACGCCAAGTTGTTTGGCATAATCTTCAACCAGTTGGACATCATCCCCGCTGGTTGCCCGCATCTGGTGATCAAAGGTTGCGGCGATCAACGGATGCGTGGTTTGTGAGAGTAAGTTCAGTAACACCATAGAATCAACGCCGCCTGACACCGCGACGATCAGCGGTGCTTTTGGGTCAAGGGCGAAGTCATGGAGTAAGTCATTCCCAGATAGCATATGGGCTCCTTTCTACGCGCTGTCTTGTGAATGTGCATTCACTTTACCACTGCAAGCAGAGGCTCGCGTGAGACTTTAGTCTGAATTATGACGTTGTGTCGTGATTTTTTGACCAATTTTTACCAAAACGTCATATCAAGGGATACAGGGCTTTCAATTGTTAATCCGAAATCAGCTTTAATTCCGGCTTTTGAAATTGCATTGCTGTCCAGCATCGTAAGGGGGTTTTAATCTTCCAACTAGGCAATTGGTATGGCTGGAAGATTCAAAATACACTGTCAATGTCGGACAGCGTGCGTTGATTTAAACCGGGTTTAAAGATGATTTAGTCTAAACATACAAACGCCGCCACACCACGATTCAAATTCGAATCATGATGTGGCGGCGCTTGTATGATCGGCTTAGTTCGCTTTGAATCACAGCCTCATTTAATTAGCTCCGGCGACCGCCACGGCCACCACGTTTACCTTCAGTGTTGCGCTTCAAACTGCTCAAGCGATCTTCGCTTTCTTTCAAAAAGCCAGACATCATCGCGTCAAAGCCAGTTAAAGCAGGTTTTTGTTGTTGCGCATGCGCGTTTTTCGGACGTGGAGAATGGGAAGCACCATGAGTTTGAGGACGTGGCGCTTGATGATCGCGATCGTGATTGGCTGGGCCATGGGCATGGCCACCTTGATGATGACTATGTTCCTCGTGAGGCTTGCCATCAGCGCGGCGGATCGATAAGCCCACTTTGCCATCTTTGATCTGTGTGACCACGGCAGTCACTTCATCGCCAATGCTCAACACATCGTGAATATCTTTGACATAGCCATCAGAAATTTCACTGATGTGGACTAACCCCGACTTGCCTGCTCCCAGATCAACAAAGGCGCCAAAATTCGTGATCCCTGTGACCTTGCCAGAAACCTTTGCGCCGACTTCAACTGCCATATAAAAAATTGTCCTCCGTGTCTAATGTGACTCTTAGTATACCATGCCGCAAGTGGTGTGCAAGCAGATCAGTTGCCGTTTAAGTTGAGCTTGCCTGCAGTCCCAGGCAATTCAAAAATCACTTCGCCAGACTTGGATACCATATACTTTTGGCGCACCAGTTTGGCTAAATAATCATCATTGTGAAGCTGGTCCACTTGCACTTTTAACGCTTGCTTTTTGGCTTCGACTGATTTGAGCTGCGATTTCGCCTGCGTGACTTGTGCTTGGCTTTGTTGGATCTGCGTATGCACATGATACAGCTGCCAACCGCCAACCACCAAAATCAAAGCTAAAACGCCTAGCAAGAGGCGCAGGCGGATTTTGTGTAGGCGCGATAATTTTGGTTTGTCTGCACGCGGCGGCGTTAACGGGCGCTGCGGCATGCGCTTGATTTTGGACTGTTCCATCATGCGGCCACCTTTCGTCAATAACTTTAGTATACCAAAGTATCCGCTTGCGGCATATTACAGCCAGGTAAAATCAGTACTGTTCTTTGTAAGTTTCGGAAACCACGCTGAACATTTCCCCGGCATCTTGTTTCTTAGTTGATTCAACGAGTGCTTCAACTTTAACGGTTAAGGTTTTATTGCCAAAAGCAATCACCAACACATCGCCAACTGACACATCAGTTGACGACTTAGCGATTTTATCGTTAATGGTGATGCGGCCTTTATCCGCAATTTCTTTGGCGACAGTGCGCCGCTTGATAATGCGAGAAACTTTCAAAAATTTATCTAATCGCATGTTATTTCCTTTCAATTGTCTGTCAGCGCAAACGCCGACTGCAAAAACTATCCATGTATTGCGTGTAAGACTTTTGGCGTTAGTGCTTATGCGTCATTTTAAGAAATCTGCGCCCTAATGGCAAGGCTAAGACTTCTCGTGCCGTGAATAAGCGAGTAAACGTTGCCCCGGCCACAAACACAATCACCCCAACGATCACTGCCACGATCGCCACGAGGATCGATTGACCACGACTGGCAAACGGTAGCACGTGCATCACGCTCCAGACAACGCCGACCATCACCGCTGTGATCACTGCCAGTTTCGTGTAGAAGTGATCACGATCAGCAATTTGGCGAATCGTTCTTGGCACTTGGATCGCCAATAATCCGGTGATCACGCCTAAGGATAACAGCGTGGCAATACTGGCGCCAAGCGTGCCAAAGCGCGTCACCAACCATTGATTGATCACAAGTTTCACCACAAAGCCGATCATCAAGGTCCGTGTGGTGCCGCGATAGCGATTCAAACTTTGCAAAATCGCATTATACGCATTGATCATCGCCACTAACACAATGGCAATGACATAAGTTTGCAACGCCAATTGCCCATCGCGATCCCCAAACAGCAACCAGTTGACTGCCGGCATCACCACGACCAAGCCAGCAGTTGCCGCCGTCGATAACGCCAAGTTAAAGCGGATCAATTGCGCGGCAGTTTGTTCAAAGCGATGATGTTGGCCGCGGGCAAACGCCGTAGTCAAGCTTGGCAACAGCGTCGCCGACAATGCTGTCGCCACCACTAAGCCTAATTGCACCAACGGTTGGCCGCGGTCATAAACCCCTTTTAAGCTTTTCGCCAAAGCAAACGGCACCCCGCTCGCTTGTAAGCCGCGCGTCACCGTAAACGAATCGACAAGTTGTAGCACGATCAGCATCGCCGCAAACAAGGCAATACTGCCACCTTCAACCACAAAGCGTTTCAGCAAATGCGCATAGCTGACAAACCCCGGCCAAGCAAAATGCTTTTTGGCAAAGACGCGATGAAACGCTGGCCACAAGGTCAAAGCGGCGGCTAATCCGCCGAAAAACGCGCCGCTCATCGCCATGGCCCCCATTTTGTACGGATCCCAGTGGGCTTTAGCAGCAACACTGGCGGCCCCTAAAATCACCACGACGCGGATCACTTGCTCAACCACTTGGCTGACGGCGGTTTTAGACATGTCAAAGGTGCCTTGAAAATATCCGCGGCCAGTGGCTAAAATCGGCATCACCAAAAACATAAATGCCACCGTTTGAATCAAACTAGCTAATTGTGGATCAGCCATCGCGCGCGCAATCAACCCGGAAAAGCCGTATAAGCCGATGAACATCGCCCCACTCAGCCACATCAACAACACTTGGGCTTGATGGGTCACCTCAGCTTGGGCTTGCGGCTCTCGCGCTTCAGCGACGAGTTTGGAAATAAACACCGGAAACCCTGACAACGCAAAGGTCATCCCGATGCCATACAGCGGATAAACTTGCTGGTACACATAAAAGCCGGTATCCCCGACTAAATTTTGAAACGGCACGCGATAGATCGCACTTAAAATTTTGGCGATCATCGCGGCCAAACTCAAGGTCCACGCCCCTTGCATCAGGCGTTTCATTTGGGGATTTTGCATATCAAACCTCGATTGGGGATGTGTTTG
>CAKRHU010000062.1 GCA_934339215.1 uncultured Lacticaseibacillus sp. | reverse complement strand
ATTGCGAAACAATGCCGTTCGCAAATCCCCCTTACGATATTTCCAGTCAACTGTGTGCCACGCCCAAAATGGCACCTTCACGCCAGCAAGTGCGGTCTAACACAGCGCGACATTTGATTGGCAATCCAAGCATACGCCTGAACAAAATCATCAAAGTCATGATATTGGGATTGATTGAAGTCTGCATAAAGAATCCTTTGCTGTTGCAACGCTTCGAATAAGCTGACTGGTTGGATCGTCCAAACTCGCAAACTGCATCTCCTCAAGACTCATTTTCTTTCAGCCACGCCGCGATCAACCGTTCATACTCCCCTAACAATTGCTCTTGTTCCACAAACTGCTCCTGAAATACGATACTATTCATTTCCGTCTGCAATTCTACATCAACCACGGGTTGTGCCCGCGACCGCTTTAAGTCAGTTTTACCAAACTGACTCAACCACGCCATCACCTGTCGCGGCGATTGAATCGCCAAAAACTCAGGTGAGTCTGGCAAAGCACTACGCAAGGTATCGGCCATGCGGATGCCAGTCGCATCTAAGTCACCTAAATAAGTCACCACCAACCCACGCTGTACTAAAGACGACAGCAACTTCAAATACGCCGGCTGAAAATCATTACCGCCTTGATCAATCAACGGCCAGTCCGGATGCAAATGATGTAACCAAATAAACACGCCGTTATTTTCAATGATTACCGCCCGACGCGACGATAACGGCCAATCCAACATCGAATCCACTTGCCAAGGATTCAACGTCAGCGGTCGTGGTAGATCCGTTTGCAATATCCCTGTCGAAACAAAAGCCATGCCGATCAGCTGCGCCGACATTTCATGCACTTCAATGCCTTGAGCCACCAGCCAATCAACGACCCAAGTATAGTAACGGTAATGCGCTGGATCGACTTTCGGATCAGACAGCGCGTGTCCGACTAACCCAGCTTCCACTGCTTGCACAGACCTTGGCGGCAATAATTCACCGCCGCGCATCGCGTCAAACCAGCGGTCTAAGGCTACAGCCTGCGCTGGCAGCTTCCGTCCGGTCGCCTGCACATACGCTTCAGTATAATCACTCATCGGCATCCCCCGCCTCAAAAGACTCAGGTGCATGCCATTGCATCACTTCATGCACTTGATTGGCGTGGAATTTACCATCAGAGCGATCAGGCGCCAACACTTCATAAGCGCGATTGGCCACGCCATCGGCTAAGATTTTAGTTTGCGCACCAGATGGCATGGTGGCGATGAAGTTAAAGCCGAAGCGGTCGATGGTTTGAGCGAATGCTCGCGCGGTTTCTGGATCGAGTTTATCCGCAAATTCATCAAACATCACTAAATGTGGGGCATCAGGTTTGGACGCTTGGCGCAGGCGCATTTTCGGCACGAGCAATAATGGCAACACCATGGCCTGGGCTTTTTCAGCACCAGAGCCGCCGGATTGCACGAAGGCATCGTTGACTAACTCGCGAACATCAGAATGGCGGCGGTAAATATAAATTTTAAACTCAGACCACAAGCGCGTATCCAACAACTCGGCGGCGGCGTCCATGAAGGCATCCGAATCACTAGCCAAGTCTGGATCATTGACTAAGCGGTCGATGCGATTTTGCACCAAAGCGGCTAACGCGGGACGGTCTTTTAACTGCAAGTCGCAAGCTTCATGCACCGCCGCTTCCGTACTGCCAGGCAAAGGTTCCAAGTCGACGGCCAAGCGAATGCCGTGGGGATCGATGCCTTCGGTAAGCATTTGGTTGTATTCAGGGATCAATTGATACTGTTGCGAAATATGAATGGCGGCGGCGTTGAGATACGTTTGCATGGCCAAATTCTGGCCACTTTCACGCTCGGCGACGGCTTGTTGCAAGTCTTCCAAACTGTCTTCAAACAATGTGATCGCCTTCCCCAAGTCAAAAGGCACCACTAACAAGTCTTCGGCTTCGACAGTGCGATCCCCACGCAGTTTCGCAGCAAATTCATGCGCTTCCCGTTGATCAAATAAAGCATCCAGCGGTTGTTCATGTTCGCGACCAGACAGCGTATTACGCAAATCAGAACCCAGTTGACTGAAGGGATGTTCGCGAATTTGTGCGCCGTTGCTGTGGGCAAAGGCCAATGTCGCTAAAATATCAGAGAGTTCAGCGTCTTCTGGGGCAAATTGACGCAACAACGTTAAGTCACGATCTAACCGCGCATCGACTTGGGCGAGGTCTTGGGTGTTTTGATCCGCTAAGGCTTGTTGCGACTTCACGATGCCTTGGGCTTCCCCGTGTTGGCGGATCAACTTGTTGATGGCCGCGTCGAGATCTTGGATCTGGGCTTTTTGCTTGGTGACTTGTTCCGCTAAGGTCGGGTCTAATTGCAAGGCATTGCGTTCATCCCCCAACACTTCGATTTGGGTTTGCGCCACGGACGGGTCGAAGTCAGGATCGATTTCAGCCAGTAATTTATCCAACTGCGCTTGCGCTGCATTCAGTTTGACTTGCGTTAATTCTTGTTGATGCTGGCTGGCTTGCAATTGATGCATCACATCCGCAAGGGCCGTTTGCAAATCTTGCAGTTGTAACAGCAGATCAGGCGCTTCAATAAAGGCTTTCAAATCTGACGCCGCTGCCAAAAGGGCTTGTTGTTTGGCCTGCAATTGCGCCACTTTGGCATTCATCGTCGCGGCGCCTTGTTCGTGAATGTGCTGGTTGTCGCCTTGCAAGGCGGCATTAGTCGACGCATTGCGCCGACCAGTCAACCGATGATCGATGGCGGCCCCCATGTCTTGTTGCATGCCGACCACTAACGCCACATCAGCGCTAGTTTGGGCGATGGTTGCCGCCAAATGTTGATAATCTTTGAGTTGGCGCTGTTTGGTCGTCAAATAACCAGTCAAGCCGGCTAACATTTTGGCATTGTCGGTTTCGGCTAACGCTTGGGTCAGTTCGGTGTGATTGGCGGATAAGCCGTGCAGTTGGGCGATCACTGGATCTAGTTGCTTGGTTTGCAAGGCTTTGGCTTTTGCAACCAGCTCGGCTAACTGGCTTTGATGATCAGCCACCACGGCTTCATCGTCAGCTTTTTCCGTCAGTTGATGTTGGTAGGTGGTTAATTGCTCGCGCCAGTCAGCAATTTGCGCATCCAAATAATCGCGCTGTTGTTCCAAGCTGGCTTGCGCGGCCAAGCGTTCTTGCAAATTGGCCAGCGTCTCGTCGGCTTGATCACGCAAGGCTTGATATCCGTCTAACTGTTCCGCCAAGCGGGCCATTTTGGCTTGCGCGGCAGTCACTTGCGTCAGCGCAGCATCGCGGTTGGTCGCTAATTTCGTGTGCTGAGGCAATAAGCCATCAGCGTCGTTCAATCGATTCAAGTTGCCCCAGAATTGCGCCTTTTTAATGTGGGCTAAGCGGTCTAAGCCATTCTGCAATTCGTGTTGCAAAGCCAGCGTTTGATTTAAGTTTTGTTGAGATTTGGCTAGCGGTTCGATGATCCCCACGCGATCGATTGGCTCTTGGGCCATGCGCAAGGCATTGGGGATCGGAGCAAAGCGCGCATTGCCGCCAGTCAAAATCGGCGATGCTAATAAGCGATAGGCATTGGCTAACTTGCCCAGCGCTTCGCCGCTATCAAAGCCGTAAATATCCCGCGCCACGGCTCCGCGGTAGGCTTGCCAAGTATCAAAGACTTGCAGCTCTTCACCAAAGCCGGCATTGGCATCGCAAAAACCAGTTTTATCTAATGCCTGCCCTGCCGCATCAAAGCAGGTCAAATCAGCCACTGATCGCGAGTCCAACACAAACCACCAGGTGGCAGACTTTTTGCCATCGGTTTGCCGATGCGCACCGATGCCTAACACCACTTGGCGCTTGGTCGAAGCCATTACCATATACGTGTAGCCGGTGCGCACTTGATATTGCGATGGCCCCCACCCCAACAACATCGAGTTGAATGTCCGCTTATCGCGGGTGGTATTGCGCGGGTTGGTGCTGTTGGCGCTGACGGTATCCGAAGAACGCGCCGGGTTAAAGTTCGGCGTGGCGATCGACCCATCGATCAACACGGGGTAGAAGGCATTGGCCAAAGTGGTTTTCCCCACGGCATTGGCGCCTAACAGCGTGAGGTTGCCCGCTGTCGCTGCTTCGAGATCCAATTGCAAATATTGACCGAAGTTGCGCAAGTGATAACTCACCGGATGCAAATAATCATTCTCCAAAATCATCATCCTCCAAAGTAATGGCAAAACGTTGTGCTAATGGCGTCGCGATCCAACTGCCGTGAACGCACTTGGCTAAGCCATTGAGTTGCAATTCTGCTTTGACCTGGGTTTGATTCACATTGGCTTTGGGATAAAGTTGCCGGGCCAATTGCTTGATGCGCGTGCCTAGTAAATCATCTGGTAAGCCGGATTTCAACGACCGCGCCACCGCTAAGGCGATAAAATATTGCCGCGACGATAACTGCCGGCGATCAGCGTCTAATAACGCGGCGTAATCATCCCCGACTTCCAAATAAAAGCGTTGCAGTGGTTGCCACACCGCAGAAATTTGGTCCTTTTGTTGCAACAAGGTGGTCCACAAACTGCCTGCATCTTGATCCATATAACGATGCTTCAATAAATAAGCGCTGACTTGTTGTTGCGCCGACACGGATTCATTGGTAGTTTGTAAACTCGCTTGCATGGCCTGGACTAATAATTGGGCAATGGCGACAAAGTCTACCGCGACATCCCAATATTCATCCACCACAAGACTTGCCGCGGTACTATCGGCGTTCACCGGATTGTCTGGCGTCAGCAGTTGAAAACGTTGCACGAGCAAGTCATCGATCATTTTGCCGACTTGCTTGTCTGATAATTCAGGCGTCACCGTTTGGACACTGGCGATTACCGGCCGCGCTTCGATCACGCGGTCGGCTTCCACGCCTTGCGCCGCTGGTGTGTTGATCACGGCTTTTAAGGTTGCCAGCAATACCGTGATTTCGGCGCTAGACAACTGCCCGGGTCCCATCAACCACACCCAATTATCTTGAAACGACTGCGGCATGCGACCGAACACTTGATTAAACCAGCCATTGATGCGGCGCTGGCCTTCAGGTTTTTGATAAGCATCGCGGGCAGCCATGGCCCCGGCTTTCATGTCCGAAGTTTTGGTCCCAGTGAACACGCCATGCGTCAGCAATTGTTCGATCACGGCGCGCTCAGCTTTGGTCAACTTTGCCATTTGGACGTCCCCCTTGCCTAAATGTAACGGTAAATGCATGCGGTAATACCACTGCGAAAGCTTCCCCAGCTAAATGCAGTCGCACTGGTTGATTGCCTAATACGGCAGCTTTGACTACCGGCCGGCCAAATGCCGCAAAAGCCCCAGTTTGCGCATATTGCGTCGCTGGATATAAACTGACGATCGCATCGCGGGCCAAAGCGCTTTGACATTCCAAATCATGGTCGATTTGCGCCGTATCCGCTGACACCATCACTAAATTCGTGAATTCCGCTAACGCTTGTTGTTCTTGCCCGGCGAGATCCACATCCTTGGCTACCTCAGGATTATCTGCCAGCGTCACGACTTTCGGTTCCGCCGCAGTGATCGACCGCGTCACCGGGTCCATACTCCCAGCTTCCAGCATGTCGCTGCGCACAGTGGCGGTTAAGTCAGCCATTTTGTCTGCGCGCTCGTCTTTGGGCAAAGCCTCAACTTCAGCCATTTCCACTTTACCTAAGCGATCCATCGGCAAGTGCACCGGAAACTGTTCGGGTAACTTGATGCGGTGGACTTGCGCCAACAAGTGATCGATGTCCGCTGTCAGCGCCATTAAATCGATAGAATGCCCGCGCACGTGTTCATATTCGCGCGCCAACAATTCCGTCGCCTCCACTAACGTCGTATACAGCAAATAAATCGAATCAAAACTCGTTTGGATCACCGCCGTCGTCGGGTCAAAACTTTGCACCATCACCTTCAACCGGCGGGTCACAAAGGCTTCAGTTTGCCGCCGCTCGATTTCTAGCGCGGCTTGATCGCCGATGGCCACGTTGATGTCCAAGTTACCAGTGGCTTGGCGCGACTCGGCGATCATCGTGGCAAAAAGCGGCTGGCCGTTCAACCACTGCAAACGGCCAGAGGATTTCATCATTTGACTGTAAGCGGGGATCGCGTCGTCGTGGAGCATTTTGCGCAAATGAGTCGCCGCATCCCCGACGCGATCAAAGGCCAAATCAGTTGAGATATCATGTAAGTCCACATCCAGCTTCCGCAACCCATTCATCACGTCGTCATAAGCACTTAAAAGCCGGTTGAAATCTTCATACATCGCCATCGTGTCTGTCGGCAAATCTTGATACGCTTGGAATTTGTCGATCAACGCGACATATTCGCCGATGCGCTTAGTCGAAGCGACCACCGTGTTTTCCGCATCGATCACGCGCTGCATCGCCTTGAGGTATTCGATGCCGGCAGCGTTAATGCGGTAAATAGCGGACTGGATCGTATGAAACTTCCCTGAATTCATCCGCTCACGAACCCGGCGCGTGGAGCTGGTCACCAAATGGGCTTGTTCCACTAACACTTTCATCACGCTACGCAAGGTTTCGTCTGCCACCCGGCTTTCCCCAGGTTCCAAATACTCCCCATTGTATCTGGCGACGAGATAATTCATGGTCATCGGCTCACTAGCGGTACTGCCATCACGATACAGCATGGATAACAACGTCCAGCCGGCTAGCGGGTGGGCTTGGCTTCTGCCTAAATTCATTGCAGTCAAAAGTGAACGCAGCGCTTGCGATAGTCCTTTAGCCATAATCGTCCTCCCAAAATTCACTACCTCCATTATACCGGAATTGGTTGGTTGCGGTAGAAAAATGCAATCACATTCAACCAGGCCGAGCATAGTTAGCCTGATTGGTGGTGTCAATGGGTGCGATGAAAAGCGTAACGGGATGAAAGCAAAAAATAAATATTTATTCATTTAATAAATAATCTATTTTTAAGTGTTTCTTTCTTTTGAGAATCTGTATTAATTTATTCAGAAGGTGTCGGTTTAGATTAATTCAGTCACAAAAATTCAAAAAAATCAGCCACTATAGCAAATATGCCGTTAATAAAAGTTTCGAGGAATCAAGAAATACCGTCATACCAGAGTTTATGGACGATAAAAATAAATATTTGAAATGAGCCGATGATTTTGGGCGAATTAAAAAAAGTTCTGCGCCCGTATATTTAGGCACAGAACTATAAAATTTTCGCTTCAAAATAAACTAACAATTTATTCAGCCGATTTCACCCGCAGCGGGAACTTATACACCCGCCGCATCTTACCGTCACGATCTGGTGCTTGCTCAGGATATGGTGGCTTGGCTAACATCACTTCGCCGCGATAAACATACGCATTATCGCGACTCGACTCAAACAAATACACCGAGATCCCATTTTGACCTGATTCGTTTAACGTCTTGTTTTGCCGATAGTCTAAGCTTTGATCCCCCACTTGCCCTTCTCCCGTGTAATGGAATAAACCATCTGCTTCCCAACGATCTTCGTAAGGATTTTGTTCAGGGTCGACATGATGTCGTGAAAGCAGCACTAAAGCGTTATTAGCATGTGAGCGACGCATCCCGCCAGATGAGGCCACAACAAACGTATGGATAATCTCATCATGCGTATAAACCCTTCCCGAAACTAAATCCGCGATTTTCAAAGCGGTCGTACGCTTCAGCTTTGGTGCCGACTTTTGCTACTTGTGGTGAATTTTCTTGCTTGGCGGAACTACAACGGGTTGGGCAACTTGATGCGATTGGCCTGGAAATTTAGCGAGTGTCTTTTGCTGCAGCTGATCATCTTCAAAAGTCAAAATACCACGGGGCATGACAATGCTTAACGCCATCTG
>CAKRHU010000061.1 GCA_934339215.1 uncultured Lacticaseibacillus sp. | reverse complement strand
GTGTTAGTCGGTGCCTTTAATATCAAACCGGCTAACTGGCATCCATACTTACCCTTCGGCACCAAAGGCATTTTAGCCGGAGCCTCGACAGTATTCTTCGCTTACTTGGGCTTTGATGCGGTATCCGCTTCGGCGCCTGAAGTGAAAAAGCCGCAGAAAACCTTGCCGCGCGGGATCATCGGGACCTTGATCGTCGCCACGGTTTTGTACGTATTCGTCGCGGTCGTCTTAACTGGGATCGTCAAATACACCCGCTTAGACGTCGCTGACCCAGTATCTTTTGCCTTGAACGTGATCCATCAGCCGAAACTCTCCGGGATCATCGCGTTAGGGGCGTTGGCCGGGATGTTCACGATGATGGTCACGATGATTTATTCCTCCAGCCGCTTGGTTTATGCCATCGGCCGTGACCGCTTGTTGCCGCGCTGGTTTGGCAAAGTCACCCACCAACTCCCACTCAACGCCTTATGGACGGTAACTTTGATCATCGCCGTCATGGGTGGTTTGGTGCCATTGACGCAATTGGTCAACTTGGTCAATATCGGCACACTGATTGCCTTTGCCTTTGTTTCCATCGGCATTATTCCCTTGCGCAAGCATGAAAAAATCGATAACGCCGGCTTTAAAGTGCCAGGCTATCCAGTCGTTCCGATCATCAGCTTCTTGTTTTGCTTGTTGTTGATGAGCCAATTAAGTGCTGAAACTTGGATCATGAGCTTGATCTGGTTTGCCTTTGGGATGGTCGTTTACTTCGCTTACGGCTTCCGCCACGCTAAACCATAACATTAAAAAGTCCTGACTTTGATGATCGACGTCATCGAGGTCAGGACTTTTTTTAATCGTTGGTCAACAGTTCATCGACCACTGCGACCAAGGCCTGGGATTGGGATTCAGACCACGTATCATGTAGTCGTGCCAACAACAACCGCACAAACTGGCAAAAATCCACCTTCGTGTGAGCGTGCAAAGGATGCGTGATCGTCAACAACACTTCTTCAAACGCTTCGGCTTCCCAATAACGCAGAGCCTGCAAATGTTGGGCATACATGAGATCCCCTAACAAGGCGGCACCGGCGATGGCAGTAGGCAAATTGATCCGCCCAGGTAACTGATCCACTGGCAGTTTTTGCACGAATGGCAACAACACTTTACGCGCGCGCCCAGCATTGTTGGCATGCCAGTGCGTGCTGCCGGCGTCGGTGATATGATCGGCGACTTCAACAGAATCAAAGCTTAACTGCCAGCGCTCAGGTGTGCCGGTCACTTTAATGCCACGGCGCTCCGCCAATTCCCGCAACGTCAATAAGTGCCGCGGTTGGCGCAAGCGATTTTGACGCACGATCCAGGTTTGCTTGTCAGGCGTGAACCATTTGTTGTCGTGCACCGCGCGGATGACATAAGGGCGCACTTTAGCGATCACTTCGACTAAACTCGACGCTTGGGGGATCGGCAGTTGTTCAAATAAGGCCGTCAAGTAATTCAAAACCGCCGGATACTCGACTGGCAGAAAATGCGCTTCAAAAATCATGTCCCCTAATAACACATGCTGCAGGACCTCTGGCGTGAAGCGTTGCACCACTTGGCGGCCTTCGAGGTACATTTTGGCCACTAAGGCCTCATCCACACGCCTAGCAAACTTGGCCTCAACGCCTGCGATGGTCAACGACTTGCGCAACTGCAAAAAAGCTTCCCAACTCAATTGTAACCGTGCTTGATGCCAAGGACTCAACATGTCACGCTTGAGTTGTGGGATCACCAAGCCCAAATGCGGCAAACGAATACGTTGATCTTGAACCATTTTTTTCAAGCTGGCATCAAGGTCCACACGGGTCGGTAACAACCAGTGTAAGTAGACACTGTCGATCATAAAAGTTCTGTTTTTGTGACTTTCGATCGGCAGTTGTAACGCTAATGCGGACAAAATTAAATCCAAATCAGTCCAATCAGTGGGTGGCTGATCGGTGGCAGAGCTGACGACCAGCACAAAAGCCGACAAGGTCATGTCAATCACTTGCACGGAGTATAAGGTGGTCAAGGCAGAATATTCGGGCTCCTCACGGAAAATTGCTAGGTTTTTCTCCACGGCATCATCTAAGTCGTGTCTCATCCACTCGCCTCATTTCCATTCAGATACGTTTATTATACCGGCTGAACACCAGGTGACCTAATTTATTGTCGTGATGCCGCCAAAGCTCAAAAAAAATTCCGAAAACAGTGACGTTTCGGAATTTTTTTCTGAAAATTTAAGCCTGTGGGAGCCAATAAGCCGACTCGATCACTTGAAGCATTTTGCGTAATTGGACGGTTTCGACAATGTCATGCACCCGCAAAATATTGCCGCCGCGCAAAAACATCGCAGATTCCGCGATCAAGGTGACAGCCAAACGATCATCTTTAGGTAAGTTGAACAATTGGGCGCCAAAGCCTTTCCGCGAAATGGCCACCATCAAAGGCCGCTTGAAGGCGTTGAGCAGTTCAATATTGCGCATCATGGTGTAATCTTGTTGACCATCAGCAACTTTGGCGTACCCGATGCCTTGATCCAACGCGATCCGGTCACGCGCAATACCTGCGTCTTCCAGAGCTTGTAAGTTCTTGGTAAAGAAGGCCAGCATTTCAGTCGAAAGATCCGTATATTCCACATCGCGATTGCTGTGCATCGTCAATAATCCAACCTTCGAGTCTGCCAATAACGTGAGCTTGCGAGGATCATCGACAAACGCATTGACGTCATTGATGATATCGACACCAGCTTGAAGCGCTTGCTGCATCACTGGATATTTGTAGGTGTCGATTGCCAGCGGCACTTGCGGAAAATTCTTGGTTAAGCAATCGATCACTGGTCCAACCCGTTGCCATTCAGTATCCGCGTCGATTTCAGTGAAACCAGGCCGGGTGGTTTGGCCGCCGACTTCGATCACATCCACGCCGGCGTCAACCATTTTGGTGACTTGTTGTTGCATATCATCAAACGCGACAAAGCGCCCACCATCATAAAACGAATCTGGCGACACATTCAAAATGCCATAAATCAACGGCTTTTCCGTCACGTCAAATTTGAAGCGGCCTGCTTGCCAATACACGCGATGCGCATCATGGATCTGGTTGAGATCTGCCACAGCTTCCTCATCGCCAAGTTGTTTGAACGCTTGGGTCAAGGACTTCAGCGCAGTGATCGGTGCCAAGGCTTGATCATCGACAACGACAAGATCAAAATGTCCTAACATGGCTTGCAATTGCGCCCTTTCTTCGGCCTTGGGGTGAAAGGCCAGCCCCACCATGCGCTGACGTTGCGCGGTGGCGTAAAGATTTTGTTCTGCTAATGTATGACCAGTAGGAATTTCAAATTCAGAAATTTTCATAATAGCCTCCTCAAAATATTGGGGTTAAGCAAACAATTGCGCCAAAGCCCGCCGCCTTGGCAAATAGGCACTGCGAATCGCGATCGGCATTTGTGCCAAGGTCATCGCTTCACCATTTGGGATCAACACTTGATCAAAACCAGTCCCGGTTTGGCCAAGCGGTGCCTCAGCCAACGTCGCGTCCAAACTGCCAGTCGCACTTTGCACTTGATCGCTAGGACTGATCAACACCAACACTGATCGTAAAGTCACTGCGGTATGGGCTGGGACTTTGGCCAACAAGGCCGCATTGGTTTCATGGCGCGGCAGTTGTCTGGCAGTGTGCACCCCGAATAATTCAGGATGACCGCTGACAAACAGCCCGGAATCATCCCCGAGCACATAAGCTTCAGGATACAAACGATGAGCAGCTTGGGCTTTGACTGTGGCATTAGTCAACAAATTGTCGTCGCCTTCAGATGGCATAGATGCCGTGATCATTTGGGCAGTGTGACCATAGCTGGCTAACAGATCTGCAATTTCTGTAAACTTGCCACGGTTATGCGTGGCGATCATAAATTCAGTCACGGCAACAACCCTCCGATCAAATAAAAGGACCCGGCAACTAGCACCACGTCACCTGGTTTTGCCATGGCCACCGCCGCATCCCGTCCGGCTTGCACATCGGAAACCAATTCTGAGCCTGGAATCATGGTTTGCAATACCTCACCCTGAAGTGCACGCGTAGGATGATTTGGCGTGGTCACCCACACGTGATCTGCAGTTTGCGCAACTTTGGCCAATTGGTCGATGGCTTTATCCTTCAAAAAACCTACCACCAGTAATAACCGACCCCCGACTGGCAATAATTCGCGAATCTGGGTCAGCGCTTGCGGAAATGCGTCAGGATTGTGGCCGGCATCTACTATGACGATCGGATCTTGTTGGATCACTTGCATCCGGCCAGGAAGTTGGACGACTTTTAAGGCATCAAGCACTTGGCTGAGATCTGTTAAGGCCTCGTGTTCAACTAACCACTGACCAGCGGCGATGGCAGTTTGGGCGTTCGCCACTTGAAAGGCGCCAAGCATTCTAATCAACGCAGCTTCACCATTGGTAAGTTTCAACATCGTGCCGGACCAAGTGGTTTCAACCGGCGTCAAGGAAACCTCGCTAGCATCGATCACGCCAGCTGCCTGATGTTTTTGGGCGACGTGTTGAATCACTGCCAAGGCTTCTGGGGCTTGATGACCGGCCACGACCACTTGCGTCCCTGGTTTAATGATCTGGGCTTTATTGGCCGCAATTTTTTCGAGCGTATCGCCTAAAATCGCGGTGTGATCTAAGGCGATGTGCGTGAACACGGCTAAATCAGGCGCGGAAATCGCGTTGGTCGCATCAGTCGCCCCACCTAAGCCGGCTTCAAGCACCACCCAATCACATTGCGCAGTCGCAAACCACTTCAAGGTCACTAACACGTCCCACTCAAAATCGGTGAACGTATCGGCGGGCAATGCTGCTTTTGTCATGATTTGAC
Organism: uncultured Lacticaseibacillus sp.; assembly: GCA_934339215.1. Lineage (GTDB taxonomy): Bacteria > Bacillota > Bacilli > Lactobacillales > Lactobacillaceae > Lacticaseibacillus. The sequence goes on along the minus strand of CAKRHU010000061.1, from coordinate 3,048 downwards.
TCATGAGTGCTGCGTATTCAGCCGGCGAAATACTTAGCGGACCAATTTTGGTTTGGTCCAATTCATCATGAATCGCCGGTGACGCAAAATGACCCACGCGGTGGCCGGCATTGCGCAACCCCTGCGCCAAAAACGCGCCAGTTGAGCCTTTGCCATTGGTGCCAGCGATGTGGATCACATGATAAGCGCGATCAGGATCGCCGATTTGATGCAAGACTTGTGCCAGTGCCTCAACGCGACTGGGATCCGCTACCAGCATTCGATGGTCCATATGAGTGCGCAAAGTTTGGTAATCAGCGGTTGCCATTACGGTGTTGGGCCTCCTGTTGAAATTCTTGGCGCAACGCGAGATCCGTTTTGAACACGCCGGTATAACGAGAGGTATAAGTAAACAAGTCGCCGCGATTGATACCACGCATTTCCATACACATATGCCGGGCGGTCACGGAAACTGCAATACCTTTAGGGTCGAGCACACGTTGGAGTTGGTCAGCGATGCTGCTGGTCAACACTTCTTGCACACTGGGACGCCGGGCAACAAAATCCACTAATCGGCCAAGCTTGCTTAACCCGATGATGCGTTTGTGACTTGGCATATAGCCGATGGTCACATGCCCGAAGAATGGCAACAAGTGGTGTTCACACATGGAATAAAATGGGATCTGTTGCACCATCACCAAACCTGGATCTTCAGTGGTTTCAAAGACCTTATAGTCTTTAAAATCAGCAGGTTTATCCAAAGAGCCAAACACTTCTTGATACATGCGCGCCACGCGTTCAGGCGTTTCGATCAATCCAGGACGCTTGGTATCTTCGCCGATGGCATCGAGTAACTCCCGCACGGCGTTTTCAATTCGTTGTTGATCCATCAAAGTTCTTCTTTCTCTTGAGAATATGGGCGCACCCAGTTGTGATCAAGTGTGTGCATCAACAACTCGGCGATCCAAGTGGCGTGCTGGTTATCGATCACTTCTAACATCGGCACCAACACAAAACGACGGTTGGCCAATTCCGGATGCGGTAAAGTCAATTCCGGTGACTGCATATGAACATCACCATACACCAACAGATCCAGATCCACACTCCGCGGTCCCCAGCGGACGATGCGTTGACGATGCAAGGTAGCTTCGATGTCATGCAGGCGCTGGAGCAAGGCTTGCGGATTAAGTTCGGTCTCGACCACGACCACTTGATTTAAATAATCGTCTTGGGGCACATCGCCAACTGGTTGGGTTTCATACACCAACGACTGGCGCACGACTTGCACTTGCGGGGTTGCATCCAGCAAGTGTACGGCTTGGTGTAAGTTGTGGAATCGATCACCTAAATTCGCGCCTAAGCCGATATACGCTTCAGTCATCAGTAGACACCTCGATTTCCACCGCATCAAAAATCCCGGCGATCGGCACCGCACCTTTACGAATCGTCAAGGTGATGCCTGAGACGTCGAATTGTTCGGTGAGATGTTTCAGCAATTGATTGGCTAACATTTCGATCAGTTGATAGTGATGCGTCGTCACAAAATCATTGATGGTTTGATAAACGGCGCCATAATCGATGGTTTCGTTGAGGTCGTCGTGTAAGACTTGGGTTTCGATCGGCAAACGCAGCTCGATATCCACTTGTAGGCGTTGGCCGAGTTTTTGTTCCTCAGCAAACACCCCGTTGTACGTATGAAATTGCATGTTTTTGATTCGAATCGCGCCCATTTTCGCCCTCCGCTAACATAATGCTTCTATTATACCGTGGATGACAGACGTGGACTAGCACAACACCCGATGTAAACGTTATCTCATCGATTAATGTTCGGGTTACAGTTTGTGTCCATAATGTAGCCAGCCGGATTCCCGCTCACCCACTTGATCATACAAGTGCTGCGCATTCACATTGGTGGTGCGCGTCATCCACGTCACTTGATTGGCACCGTGCCGTTTGGCCCATTCAAACGTCGCCGTTATCAACTGCCGCGCGATGCCAAGGCGGCGGGCATTCGGGTCAACATGCAAATCATTCAAGTCGACCACTGGCGTCAAGGCCCGTTTATCAAAGCGATAATACAAAAAAGCAAAGCCCACTAAATCCCCATGACGCACGGCGACCAATAACCCACCGAAAGGGTTGTTAGGTTGAATCAAGGTGGTGAGGTGCTGGATTAATTTTTCATGATTTGGCACATGCGGCACTGGGCTAGACGCATAATAGCCATCGACCAAAGGCAATACCGCTTGAATGTCGGCAGCCGTGGCAACACGTATTGAAATCGTCATCAGAGATCCTCCATCAGTTTTCGCCAGCGTACCACAGGTTTAGATTTTTTGCCACTGCGAGGCTTGCGTGCTATACTAACAAAAAACAGGAGGTGTCAACATGGCACTGCATATCAACGCCCAAAATGATCTCAATGAAATGTTTGACAAGTTTGCTACCATGCCCAAAGAGCGCGACAAGCAAGTCAACATTCCCATGACTGACGACCCGAAGAAAAAGGCCGATCAAGCCGCTGCCAAAGGCGACACAGAACCTAAAACCACGAAATAAATCACTTTTGACCGATTTGCCCCGTGCAAGTCGGTTTTTTTGTAAACAAAAACCTCGAATGTTTGAACCATCCGAGGTCACCAGTGATTTAGTTGCGTTGCGGGTACATCTTAGCCAACGTTTCCAAGTTGGTTTTGGCGACATCGTCAAGGTCGATGTTCGCCCACAAAGCGATTTGGGAGAGATACCAAAGCACGTCGCCCATTTTCTTTTCTAAGGCGTCGTGATCAAGATCTGCGCCTTGGAAAGTGTACTTTTTGATTTGGCTGACCACTAAGCCAGAATCTGAAGCCAAGCCTAATGCCAAGTTCGTCAACACATGTTCGTTGCCAGCAAGCGTTTTGTTGGCTTCTTTTTGATAGTCGTTTAATTCCACTAGTCTGCCTGCTATATAAAACGTGGAAGAATGTCCAATGACACTAGCAAGGATTTATATATTTCCTTTCGTAGTTGTCCATTCCGGTTTCATTTGGTCCCGTCAACATCAGTATTCTTACCGTGATATACATC
>CAKRHU010000060.1 GCA_934339215.1 uncultured Lacticaseibacillus sp. | reverse complement strand
ATCTCGGCTAGCTCCGGCGAGGACCCTCTCCACGTACCGGTGGCCAGCTGGAGTCCCAATTTCAAATCACTGTAACGAAGATAGGCCACTGGCGCCTGATGGCAGGCCTGAAACACTGTCGATGCCGGACATCATAACGGATTAGTGCAAACAAAAAGCCGCGATTGCGGCTTTTTGTGGTTAGCGTACCGTCAGCAAACTGATCAAGACGCCGACTAAAACGATCCCGACGGCACCTTTTAAACCGTAAGATAGCTTTGTGCCTTGCTTGGTGCGGTATTCGAGGGCTAAAAGCGTGATCGTGGTGATTAAAGCAGCGATCACCATGATCAATAATTTAATCACTAAAGCATCCATCATTACACTTCCAAATCAAAATAGGGATTGAGGCGCTTTTGAATCGCGTGGATCTGGAGTAAATCGATTTTTGGCAACAAACGATAGATGAAGCCAGCAAAAGTATCGCGGTGGAACTTGTAGTCCATGCGACCGAGGCGTTGGTCGTGATCGTTGGCGTCGCGTTCCCAAACTTCTAAGTTATACGCGGCGTCAGGAACTAAGGTAATATAACAGTTATCATTCAGCCACACAATGGGCTTAAGGGTAGATTGATCGATCACTTCAAGGCCTCCAAGTTATCTAATCCAAGGGTGACAGTCAACCACTGTCGCCACAAGTTGTTTCCAGTATAGCAGAATTTAGCCAAACGCCAATTTTGAAATGATTGTGAAAAACGGTTCACAAAAGCACACAAGCGATGAGCTGGCGGCTGTGCTTGTCAAGGCCTAATTTGCTAGTACAGGCTGTTGTAACAGGGTTAAGGCCGATAGTGACAACCTTGGCTAGATAAAAAATTATTTTTTCGGGATTTAGTCGGCGGCTGTTTGCTTCACAAACGGTACACCAAACGTCCTTTATCAGCATACGAACAAGTGTTTGATTCGTCAAATTATTGTATTTGCTGATAACCCCGAAAACATCGGCTTAAAGATCCTAATAACGTTATTTAATTAAATCAAACCAAAATGTTTCAACGCCTTTGGAATGCCACCATTCATGTAGTCATCGGTTTGATAATCGGCAATCGCGGCGACTTGCGGCAAGGCATTGCCCATGGCGACACCAACTTTAGCTGCCTTTAAGATTTCAATATCGTTGTTGCCATCCCCGAATGCATAAGTCGGCAAACCAGCCAGTCCGGGTTGTTTCATCAGAATTTCCAAACCACTGGCTTTGGATTGGTGGGCATTGACAATATCTAAAGTGCTTTCGCCATTGCGATAAAATTGTAATTCTGGAAAGGTTTGGCGATACCAGTCACCCATTTTATCGCCTTGGGCATTATGGGCCAAAAAGATCAATAACATGCAGACGTCATCATGATCGAAGAATTTCGCATCAACGGGTGGTGGGGTTTGGCGCACCCATTGATAATTCGCCTCAGTTTCTGGCGTATTTTGCGAAAGGGCAGAGCGGCGACCGTTATAATAAGCCAAGGCGATCCCGTCAGCGTTGGCTTGTTGGGTCAAGCGTTGCAACTGTGGTAAGCCAACGGGACTTTCAAATAAGTGCTGACCGTTGTGATAGACATCAGCGCCATTAGCTGCGATCGCACTCGGAATTTGTCCTAAGCGCATCCAATCGGCGAGTTCGTAATAGTTACGCCCGGTGGACAGTACCGTTAACACGCGATTGTCCCTTAAGGCTTTCAAGGCGGCGAGGTTTTCTGGCGGGATCTGTTTTTCTGGGTTTAATAAGGTTTTATCTAAATCAAATAATGCCACGGCTTGATAATTCACGAAAATGCCTCCAACAATTAATAGTACTATCTTAACACGCAGCGTGCGTGAAACGTTGTGAAAACAGCTCGTGCGAAACGCGTAATTTTTGAAAACCCCCTGTTAAACCACCTTTTCAGAGTAAATATTTTGTGAGAAAATGAAGGCAAATATTAAATGGCCGGAGGGGAGAGCGGCTTGAACTTTAATTTTGGAAATTTGTCGACTGGAATGTGGCTGGTTCAAACTGTGGCAGCGACATTTTTTGCGGCAGGTTTTATCGGCTTTGATTTATATTTGTGGCGGCGTGCATTTGGTGATAGTCCGTATAAAACAGTTTTTCGCTGGTTGTTGACGTTGATGCCATTGGCTGTTGGGGCATTGATGGCTTACGGCGGTTACGCTGGGTTTATGGATAGTATGCTATTTGCCAACATCGGCTTGTTCGCCTTGGTTGTGCCATTGTTTGATGAGCAAATGACCTTGATTGAATATGTCGTTCGCGCGCTTGGTCTTGCTGGCATTTGGATCTTACATCACGCCAGTGGTCAGTCATCTTGGGGTTATTTGGCGATGGCGGCGATGATCGTGATTTTAGTGTTGATGCGTTTAGGCAAAGATAAGATCCGCTATCGCGCTCGGACGTTAATGGCCGTGTCCGCATTTGTGGCCGTAGCTTATTGGTACACGGTGCCACCGCTAGCAATGGGCTTGCATGTGGATGGCCGTTTAGCGACTCAAGCGGTTGGCATGTTTTTAGTGATGGGGGCTTTTACCAGCTTTTATTGGAACTGGCAGTGGCAACAATTCCAAGCTCAAAAGAAACTCAAAGCATTGGCGGCTTATGACAACTTGACCAATGAGAAAACCTACACGCACAATCAAGCGGATATCACAGCATTGTTCGAACATGCCCAAGCTAGCAATGAACCGTTGACGTTAATGGCGTTAGATATCGACCGCTTGCGCAAGATCAATCAAGACTTTGGCCACTTGGCTGGAAACACGGTTTTGATTCAAACGGCAGAAACCTTGCTTGGGGTGTTACAGAAACATGATCTGCATGAGCATTTTTACCGGATCGGCGGCGAAGAATTCAATATCGCTTTCCCTAATGCCTCACCGGATCAATTATTGCCAGTGATCCGCGAATGCTGGCAAGCCATTCATGACGGCCAATTCAGTTATGAAGGCGTCGCGATTCCAGTGACGGCATCCATCGGGGTGACGGGGTTGCAAGCAGGGGATGGTGTCGTTGATGATTTGTATAAGCGTGCCGATGATAATCTTTACGCTTCCAAACAACGCGGCCGTGATACCATCACGATCGATGGCGCACCAGTAGCAGGCGATAACACGCCAAGTATTGCGCCAACTTACGCCTTTTATGCGCAACCGATCATGGATGCCCAACGCGAAAACGCCCAAGTTTGGGGCAATGAGTTGTTGTTGCGGACTTACGACGTCGCCCAAGCGCGCTGGATGTTGCCAAACTCCTTTGATCTTGCCATTGATCTACAAGTGGAATTGATTTATCAAGCCGTTGCTAAAGCACGTTGTAAGAATGTGGCGATCAATTTGACCTTGGTACAATTCGCTGACCCACAAACCGCCTATGCCTTGATTGCCTGCTTACAAAGTCAAGATGGGCCGACCGGGTTGACGGTTGAAATCGTCGATGTCCCAGATCTCGCGACGACTCGGAACATTTCGGCGATTTACCGGGCGGCTGGCATTCGGATCCATATCGATGATGTCGGTTCGGATAACTCCTTTGAACTGGTCCAGCAATTGATCCCATATGTTGACGGCGTAAAGTTTGCGATTCAAAATTTGCGCAAAACCGAATCGCTAGAACGGATTCAAGAACGGATCCGCTTTTGGGCAGATATCGCCAACAAAGGTCATTTGCGGATCATTTTGGAAGGCGTGGAAGATCAAGCCGATGTTGAATTTGCCAAGGCCCTCGGCATTCATTATTTCCAAGGTTATTACTTTGCCAAACCAGCTCTCCCAAAGCTTGTGGCATAACTCAAAACTGAGATCTTCGCGATCTCAGTTTTTTTGTCCCATCGCTGCTGGTCGGCATCCGTTTAGGAAAATTGCCGGCGTTTGTGGGGGTTAGGGTTGATTATGAAAAATAAACAGGTAAAATCTAATTAAGCTCTCATATTAAAAACGAGGTGAGCGGATGGATGCGCAATTAGACTTTAAAGCCGGAATCAAAGACGTCATGCCGACAGTGTTCGGCTATATTGGCGTGGGCTTAGCCTTTGGGATCGTGGCGCACACCAGCCACTTATCAGTATGGTTAGTTTTATTGATGTCCTTGATCGTCTATGCTGGTAGCGCGCAATTTGTGATCACCAGCATGTTGCTAACTGGCAGTCCGATCGGGGCCATCGTGGTATCGACATTATTGATCAATGCCCGCATGAGCTTGATGAGCATGACCGTGGCACCATACTTGCAAGAAGAATCCATGGGGCAAAATATTGCCATCGGGACGTTGTTGACCGATGAAACCTTCGCGTTGTCGATGAATAAACTCAATCTCACTGATCGTAAATTACGGCCGGCGTGGTTTCATGCAGCCAATGTGGTGGCTTATCTGGTTTGGGCGATTGCCACGGTGATCGGGGCCTTGATCGGTAGTTTGATCCCAGATGCCAAAGCTTTTGGCCTGGACTTCGCCGTGGTGGCGATGTTTATCGGCTTGTTATATTTGCAAATGATCACGGATCGGTCCAAGCCATTATTGCGGCATTTGACGGTTGCTGGCTTTGTGGCGGTCGTGATGGTGGTGCTGATGCGGTTCATGCCAGGGTCAACCGCCATTTTAGTGGCGACGATTTTAGGGTGCTTGTTTGGAATGGCGGTGGAACACCATGAGTAAAGTCCTGATCACGATTTTATTGTGTGGCCTAGTTACTTGGCTGATTCGCGTGGTGCCATTTGCTTTGGTGAAAGCCACAACCTTACCTAAATGGTTGTTGCAATTTCTCAGTTTTGTCCCAGTCGCGATTCTGGCGGCCATTTTTGTTGAAAGTCTCTTGGTTTATCACCAAGGACAATGGCCAAGTGTGAATACTGAGAATCTGCTCGCCAGCATCCCCACGATTATTGCCGGGGTGATTTCTAAGAGTTTATTGGTGGTCGTTGTCGTTGGCATCGTTGCCATGGCGTTGATTCGCGCTTTTGGCTGGGCCTGAATGTGACACGCGAAATATTGCCCGGGAAATATTCAAGTCGATGCTTGCACTAAATTTCCCGTCCCCGTACTATTAGATTAATAGCAAAAGCTAAATAATGATTTAAAGGATGATGATATATGGAAGATCCCAGTGCGCAGATAAAAATGACTCATTTAACGGTGGCGCAGGTGCAAGAACAAGTCAAAACGCCTGATTTAGAGGCAGGATTGACGCAAACAGAGGCCCAAAAGCGCTTAGCTGAAAACGGCCCGAATGCGTTAGCTTCACACCGAACACCTAAATGGGTTTTATTCGTGCGGCAGTTCAACAACTTGATCATTTACATTTTGATCGGCGCAGCGCTGATGACCAGCATGATGCGCTTGTTGACTGATACGATTATTATTGCCTTGGTGATCATCATTAACGCGATCATTGGCTACATTCAAGAAAGTAATGCCTCTGATTCGCTTGATCAAATCAAAAAAATGCTGGCCCACAATGCCACGGTTTATCGTGACGGCCAACGCATCGACGTGCCAGCTGAAGAATTAGTCGTCGGCGACGTGGTGTTCTTGGAAGCCGGGGATAATGTCCCAGCTGACTTACGCATTATCGATAGTGACAACTTGATGATGCAAGAAGCCGTGTTGACTGGGGAAACTAACTCAGTGGCCAAATCTCCTGAAGCTTTACCTAGCGATACGCCACTTGCTGAACAAGCTAATATGGCCTTTTCATCAACGGCGGTGGCTTCCGGCTCTGGGATGGGCTTAGTCATTGCCACTGGCGCTGACAGTGAGTTAGGTAAGATTTCTTCTGCGGTAGCTAATGCCAAAAAGCGCCAATCGCCAATGATGAAGCAACTCGATGGCATCGGCAAAGGGATCTCTTATGGGATCTTGATTTTTGCGGTGGCTTTATTTATCTTTGGCTTGGTCGGCGGGCACTACACCTTAGGAACTTTGGCTTTAGGGATCGTGACGATGATCGTCGGCTCGATGCCAGAAGGCTTGCCTGCTACCACCAGCGTGATTTTGGCGATGGGTGTGCAAGCCATGGCCAAAAACGAAAACACGATCGTCAAAGATTTACCTTCTGTTGAAGTCTTAGGCTCTGTTGACGTCATCGCTACGGATAAAACCGGGACCTTGACGCAAAACGAAATGACCGTGACGGACATTTTAACGCCAACGGCTCAATATGCCGTCACTGGGACTGGGTATGCGCCAGCTGGGGAATTCACTTTGGACCAAGAAGTGATCACTCCTGCTGAACATTCAGACTTAGCGGCCTTATTGACCGCTGGTTATGAAGCCAACGACACCACGTTAGCGGAAATCGACGGGAAATATGAAATCAACGGTGAACCGACTGATGGGGCCTTCATCACGGCTTATCAAAAAGCCTTCGGAGAACCAGAAGAAGCGGATGAAATCGACTTAATGCCGTTTGATTCCGACTATCGCTACATGGCCAAATTGGTCCGCTTAGCTGATGGCACTAAGAAGTTATACATCAAAGGCTCCCCAGATAAATTGCTACCGATGGCTAAAGCCTGTGATCCAAACTTCGATGAAGCCCATTATTTGGCTTGGACGAGCGAACGCTCCAAACACGGTCAACGGGTCATTGCTGTGGGTTCTCGCGTCGTCAACGTCGATGAGATCAGCCATGACTTGTTGGCTGAAGGGATCGACTTCTTAGGCTTAGCGGCCTTGATCGACCCACCACGTCCTGAAGTAATCGCGTCGATTCGCGACATGAGAAAAGCCGGCGTCAAAGTTAAAATGATCACCGGAGATCACCCGCAAACCGCCCAAGCCATCGCCAAAACCTTGAGTTTAGCCGATGATCCGCAAGTAGTCACTGGTGCAGAACTTGAGGCGATGAGTCCTGCAGATCGTGAACATGCGATGGTTTCCGCTGATGTGTTTGCCCGCACCACGCCTGCAGATAAACTCGCTATCGTGCAAGCTTTGCAAAAAGCCGGCAATGTCACGGCGATGGTCGGCGACGGGGTCAATGATGCCCCAGCGTTAAAACAGGCTGATATCGGCGTGGCCATGGGTGAATCAGGGACTGATGTGGCCAAAGATGCCGCGGACATGATCTTGACTGATGATAAGTTTACGACCATGCAACGGGCAATCAAAGAAGGTCGCCGGATCTATGACAACATCAAAAAGAGTATCTTGTTTTTGTTGCCAACCAGTTTTGCTGAAGGGCTGGTCATTGCTTTCACCGTGTTAACTCGCGATGATATGCCATTGAATGCCAGTCAAATGCTTTGGATCAACATGGTTTCAGCCATCACGATTCAACTGGCGTTTATCTTTGAGCCAGCAGAAGATGGCATCATGTTACGCCCGCCGCGTCCAAACGATGCAGGGATGATGAACAAACATGACGTGTTCCAACTGCTTTATGTCTCTGTTTTGATTTCCGGGATCGGCTTGATCGCCCATGACTGGCTGCTGAGCAACGGCATTGCCGGACCGCGCGTGGCCTCGACCATGATGGTCAACATCATTATCTTAGGTAAGATCTTCTATCTGTTTAACATCCGCACCAAAGCAGTCGTGTTCTCCAAGCAGTTCTTCTCCAACCCGCAAGCCTTTTGGATCATTGGGTTGATGATGGTCTTACAACTAGGCTTGACCTACTTGCCATTCATGCAAAATGTCATGCGCACCGCTGGTATGAGTTGGCGTGAATGGGGGATCGCCGTCGCCGCTGGGTTCATTACTTTAGCGGTGACGGAAATCGATAAGTTGATCCGAATTGGATTGCATCGCCGCGCTGGTCGCGCACGCTTTCAATAATTTTGTTTATGGACTAGTCAGCACCGTTGTTTTAGCGTAAGCTGGGGGTATAAGACAATGCAACGGAGGTATTTACTATGTTAACCAGTGCTGAACGTCAATCTCAGATCCAAATGGCCTTAGCCGATGCCAAA
>CAKRHU010000059.1 GCA_934339215.1 uncultured Lacticaseibacillus sp. | reverse complement strand
TTTAAAAAATTGGGGTGGTACTTCCGCCAAGAATTTAAACGCTATGCCATCGGGGTGTTGTGTCTGTTGTTGGTGGCATTAGTTAATTTGATCCCACCAAAAGTGATCGGGGCATTGGTTGATACCATGGCCAAACGCAACTTGACGCTGGATCGCTTGTTGCTGTTTTTAGTGGCGCTATTGTTTGCCGGGATCGGCCAGTACTTGTTCCGCTATGGCTGGCGCAATGCCATTTGGGGCGGGGCGGCCAAGCTTGAAAAAACCTTGCGGACCCGGTTGTTTTGGCATTTCATGAAAATGGACGCCACCTTTTATCAAAAACACCGTACCGGCGATTTGATGGCCCATGCCACTAATGACTTAAATGCGATTCAAAACGTTGCAGGGGCTGGGATCTTAACCTTGTTTGATTCTGTGATCACTGGCGGCACCACGATCATTGCCATGATTTTCTTTGTGGATTGGCGTTTGACGGTGTTGGCCATTTTGCCTATGCCGTTACTGGCAGTGATGGCGCGACAATTAGGCATGCGGCTGCATCATGCGTTTGGCAAAGCCCAAGCAGCGTTTTCACGGTTGAATGACAAAACCCAAGAATCGGTTTCTGGCATTAAAGTGATCAAAACGTTTGGCCAAGGCAAAGAAGATACCGCAGACTTCAATCAGCTCGTCGATAAAACGGTGGCTATCAACAAGCGCGTGAATTTCTTTGATGGCTTATTTGACCCCACTACTAGCTTGATCATGGGCTTGGTATATGTGATCACGATCATTTACGGGTCACATTTGGTGATGACCAGCCAAATCACCATCGGTCAATTGGTTTCCTTTATCGCTTATGTCGCGGCTTTAGTGTGGCCAATGTTTGCCATCGGGCGGCTGTTCAATGTCTTGGAGCGTGGGAATGCGTCTTATGATCGCATCGACAAACTGTTGGCAGAAACCAGCAGTATTCAAATCGCGCCGCAAGCGATTCAAACGCCCGCGCATGGGGACATTCGCTTTAAGATCAATCAATTCTCCTATCCTGATGCCGACAGTGCCGCTTTGGTGAATGTTCACTTCACCTTGCCAGCAGGGAAGACGTTAGGCATTGTTGGGCGCGTCGGCGCAGGGAAAAGTACGATTTTCAAATTGTTGTTGCGGGAGTTCGATCGCTATGATGGCGAAATTGAATTCGGGGGCATCAATATTCGCGACTACAGCTTGGATGCGTTGCTCGATGCAATCGGCTATGTGCCGCAAGATAACTTCTTGTTCTCGACGACCGTGGCAGATAATATTCGCTTTGCTAGTTTTGATAAAGACGCCCAAGCCGTTGAAGCCGCAGCCTCTGAATCAGCCGTACATGATGACATTTTGAAATTCACGGCTGGGTATCAAACCTTAGTCGGCGAACGTGGGGTGTCATTGTCTGGTGGGCAAAAGCAGCGTCTAGCGATCGCCCGCGCGGTGATCACCAGTCCTGAATTATTGATTCTAGATGATGCGTTGTCGGCCGTTGATGCCAAAACCGAAGCAGCGATTTTGCATAACTTGCATGAACAACGGGCCGATAAAACCACGATCATCGCGGCTCATCGCTTGTCTTCAGTGATGCATGCGGATGAAATTCTGGTATTAGAAAATGGGCATGTCTTAGAACGCGGCACGCATGCGCAATTGTTGGCCAATGATGGTTGGTATGCGCAAATGTGGGCCAAACAAGAACTAGAAGCCAAGCTTGGAGGTGAAGTCAATGCCTAAATATGAATCTGCCTGGGCGAGAAGTATTCCCATGAAGGAACAATGGCACATTGTGGGCCGTTTGATGCGCTATACGAAACCTTACAAGCGTCAATTCGGTGGGGCCATTGTGGCGGCGGCTTTACTGGCTAGTGTCAACGTCGCTTTACCATGGTTGTTGCAAGAATTCATGGATCGGTATTTGACGCATCAAACGGCGACCACGCAAATCGTGTTAGGCTTTGCTGGTTTGTATGCGTTCGGCACGATTTTAAAAGCCTTGTTTCAATTCTTCCAATCCTTTTTGTTTGCGATGGGGTCAGAACGTGGGCTTGAAGATGTGCGGCGTGATTTATTTGCGCAACTGCACAAGTTGGGGATGCGCTACTTTGATCAAACGCCGGCTGGGTCGATCGTCTCGCGGGTGACCAATGATACGGCAACGCTATCCGATTTTTGGAACGTGCTGTTGTCGGTACTAGTTGGTTTATTCTCCGTGGTGTCGAGCTTTGTGACGATGTATGTGGTGAATGCCAAAATTGCCTTAATGGTGCTCGCGTTTCTTCCATTATTATTGTTTGCAATTTGGTATTACAGCCATTACGCCAGTAAAGTCTATCGCCATATGCGCGAAAAACTGTCAGAACTCAACACCAAGTTGAATGAATCCATTGAAGGTATTGGGATCATTCAACAATTCCGTCAAGAAAATCGGATCGCGCAAGAATTTGAAGCGACCAACCAAGAGTACTTGCGGACGCGCACGGCGATGATCCGAGTGAACTCATTGTTACTCAGCCCGATCATCAACTTGTTGTACAGCTTTGCGTTAGTCGCAGTGCTGGCCGCGTTTGGGATCATGTCGATGCATAGTTTTGTGGCGGCTGGGGTGGTTTACGCGTTTACCACATATGTGTCGAACTTCTTCAATCCCATGACCAACATGATGGATTCTTTGTCGAACTTTCAAGATGGGGTGGTTGCTGGCTCCCGGATTTTTCGGATCTTGGATAATCAAGAGTTTGCACCTGCCGCTAATCCTGGTGCCAGTGCGACTTTGACCCACGGGAAAATCGAATTCCGCCATGTGTCGTTTGCTTATGATGGCAAACATGAGATCTTACACGATATCTCTTTTGTGGCTAATCCTGGTGAAACCGTTGCGTTAGTCGGCCATACGGGTTCTGGGAAGTCCTCGATCATCAATGTGATGATGCGCTTTTATGAATTCGGTCAAGGCGAGATCTTGATCGATGATGTTGACATTCGTGAGTATCCGATGGCGGAGTTACGCACGAAATTAGGCTTGGTCTTACAAGATTCATTCATGTTTTACGGGACTGTGGCGTCAAATATTCGCTTGTTCAATGAGCAGATCTCTGATGATCAAATCAAAAAAGCCGCCGAATTTGTGCAAGCAGATCGCTTCATTGAACAATTGCCTGGCCAATACGACGCCAAAGTGATCGAAGGCGGGGCGCAGTTTTCCAGTGGTGAACGGCAGTTGATCAGCTTTGCCCGCACGGTGGTCACCAATCCGAAAATTTTGGTCTTGGATGAAGCCACTGCTAACATCGACACTGAAACTGAAGCGGTGATCCAAGAAGGCCTACGCCGGATCCGCCAAGGCCGGACCACCATCGCCATCGCGCATCGCTTGTCCACCATCAAAGATGCCAATTTGATTTTAGTGCTGGATGCTGGGCATATCGTGGAACGCGGGACGCATGATGAACTGTTGGCCAAACATGGGCGTTATTATGATATGTATCGCTTGCAAACGGGGATGAGCGATTAGCTTTGCAGAAACGTGCTGGTGAAAGTCAGCACGTTTTTTGGTGCTTGATGAAATTTTTTTGCGAGAACTATGAATATTCGTTGAATAAAAATCAAAACTAGTGTATAGTGTGGCTTATAGAAATTTGGGGAGGAATTCTGTTTTGAAAAAGTTAATGCGTTGGCTGATGGCTTTAGCCGTTGCCATGGTTGCGTTTGTGGGGGTCGCCGCTCAACCGGTGCACGCCGCAGATGACAGTTTGGCAAAGATCAAGGCCAAAGGTACCTTAGTGATGGGTACTAGCCCAGACTACGCCCCTTATGAGTTCCTGGTGAACAAAAACGGCAAGAACCAAGTCGTCGGTATCGACGTGGAAATTGCCAAGAAAATTGCGTCAGACATCGGCGTGAAACTCGTCGTCAAGCAAATGGACTTTGATTCCTTGCTGGTCGGTTTGGAAACGCACAAAGTCGACATGGTGTTATCCGCAATGACGCCAACGTCTGAACGGAAGCAAAGTGTTGATTTTTCACAGATCTACTACACCGCCAGCCAAGATATCATTGTCAACAAAGCTGATGCGAAAGTTTACAAAAACGCAGAAAGCTTTGTCGGCAAGAAAGTCGGGGCCCAAACCGGTTCCATGCAAGCGGACTTGGTCAAAGATAAAATGACAGATTCCAAGCTGTTGGGCTTGACCAAAGTCACGGATTTGATTTTGGCGTTGAAGTCTCACAAGGTCGAAGGCGTCGTCGCCGAACATCCTGTGGCCCAAGCGTATGTCGATCATGACAAACAGTTGGCCATTGTGAAATCCGGTTGGACCTTGGATCCTGAATCAAACGGCCAAGCCATCGGTTTTGCCAAGGGCTCAGATACTTTAGTCGCCGCTGCCAACCAGTCGATCAACGAAATCAAAAAGCAAGGCTTGATCAAGTCTTACACCAAGACGGCTGGCGATTACATGACCAAAAACACCGCGGATACTTCAATGTTCCATTATTGGAAGTTCTTTGCCAAAGGGATCGAATATACGTTATTGATCACTGCGGTATCCGTCGTGTTTGGGGTTTTGATCGGGACGTTGATGGCGCTGATGCGTTTAGGCAAGAACAAAATCTTGCACACCATCGCGGTGGCGTACATCGAATTTGTCCGCGGTACGCCTTTGATGATCCAAGTGATGTTTGTCTACTTTGGTATCGGGTTGTTCGTCGATGTGCCGGCATTAACGGCTGGGATCATCGCGGTGTCCTTGAACTCAGCAGCTTATGTGGCTGAAATCATTCGCTCCGGGATCGATTCGATTCCGACTGGCCAAACTGAAGCTGCGCGCTCGCTTGGTTTATCCACGCGTCAAACCATGACCAGCGTGGTGTTACCACAGGCCATTCGCAACATTTGGCCAGCATTAGGGAATGAATTTATCTCCTTGATCAAGGAATCCTCAATTGTTTCCATTATCGGGGTCACAGATTTGATCTATCAATTGAAGGTCGTTCAAACCGCTACGTATAAAGGGGTCGCACCGATCTTTGTCGCTATGGTGATTTACTTCGTCCTGACCTTCACCTTATCGAAGATCTTGGGGCATTTTGAAAGGAAGATGCAACATGACTAAACCATTAATTCAAATCAACCATTTGGTCAAGAAATTCGGGGACAACGTGGTGTTAAACGACATCACAGAAACCATCAACCAAGGCGACGTGATCGTTGTCATCGGGGCTTCTGGTGGTGGGAAGTCCACGTTCTTGCGCAGCTTGAACTTGCTGAACCAACCAACTAGCGGCGAAATCGAATTTGAAGGCACCAACCTGGTCGGCTTATCCGAAAAAGAACTTGATAAAGTCCGCGAAAAAATGGGCATGGTGTTCCAGCAATTCAACTTGTTCCCAAATATGACGGTGCTTGAAAACATCAAGTTAGCCCCAATGAAGGTCAAAAATCAAGATGATGCCGCTGCCACGAAGAAGGCGCATGAACTGTTGACGCAAGTCGGCTTGGATGACAAAGCGGATACTTACCCAACCAGCTTGTCTGGTGGTCAAATGCAACGTGTGGCCATTGCCCGCGCTTTAGCCATGGAACCTGACGTGATGTTGTTTGACGAACCAACTTCTGCGCTTGATCCAGAAATGGTCGGCGAAGTGTTGAAGGTGATGCAAGACCTTGCCAAGTCTGGGATGACGATGGTGATCGTCACTCACGAAATGGGCTTTGCCCGTGAAGCGGCTGATCAAGTTTGGTTCATGGATCAAGGCGTGATCGCTGAAAAAGGCGAACCAGAACAAATCTTTACTGCACCAAAACATGACCGCACCAAAGACTTCTTGTCAAAAGTGTTGGCGCAATAAAATTTTGAGAACCGTCGACGTTGATCGGCGGTTTTTTCGTGCTTCAAATTCGGCAAAATCTCGATTTGCGCGTACACTTGCGGTAACGTTTGGGGGAGCAGGGCAAGGAGGCCTGCATGAAAAAAATCGCGATTTTGTCGTTGTCGTTTTTTACCGTGTTAACAGGGGCGATGCTGGCGCCTGCGTTACCAGCGATTCAACAAAGTTATCCGCAAGTGTCAACCTTTTGGATTCAAAGTTTATTGACCTTACCATCATTGTCGTTATTATTGATGCTTATGATTGCGCGGCATTTGCCTGGGACGAAGAAGAAACAAGTTATCGTCGGCTTATTGATTTATCTGGTTGGTGGCTTGGTGCCGATTATACCCCTGCCATTTATCGGATTAGCGTTCGCGCGCTTGATTTCAGGTTTAGGGTTAAGCTTGTTCACCGGCCCTGCCATCAGTTTGATCGGGGATCTCTATTCGGATGCCCAAACTCGGCGGCAACTATTAGGCTGGGCTTCTGCAGTAACGTCTGGTGGGACGATCAGTGCGGTGTCCGCGTCGGGGTGGTTAGTTGGGCATGATTGGCATTGGGTATTTGGCTTATATGGCGCGGCAGTGGTCCCATTGATTTTGATTTGGCAGTGGTTGCCTGAAACAGTCCGTGAAGCTTCGGATACCGGACAACCGTTTAAATTGTCAACTGGACTGGCGGTGACGTATGGCTTGAATTTGAGTTGGAATGCGTTATACTTTGTGGTTCCCACGACCGTGCCATTTTATTTTCAAAGTTGGCTACATGACGCTAATGCTAGTCACGCTGGCCTGTTAATGGCAGGGGTGTCGGCGGTTGCTTTATTCGTCGGGATGAATTACGCGCATCTCAAGTTGCCTGCACGTGAGAAGTTGGTCAGTGTGTTTGCCGTGTTACTGATTGCTGGGGGATTTTTATTAAACCGGCTTGAAATCTTAGCGATGGTATTTGCTGGTTTGGGTGTGGCGCTTGCGATGCCAGTATTCAATGAGCGGGTGATTGCCCAAACGCAACCAGTTGATCGTGACCACGCGTTGAGTATCGGGTATGCGATGGTATTTGCCGGGCAATTGGTGTCCCCGTTTATTTTTAGTGGCTTAAGCATTGCCCAACGCTTATGGGGGATGACGCTTGCGGCATTGGTGCTCAGTGTGTTTGCATTGAGCCGGCGCTTGCAGGTTGCGACCCTTTGAACAATTAAGTATAATAGTAAGCAAACAATTGTTTGTGGAGGCAAGAACGTGGCGTCAGAACACATTGAACACAAATTAGCCTTATTACCTGATTTGCCAGGCAGTTATCAAATGAAAGATGTCAATGGCAAAATTATTTATGTGGGCAAAGCCAAGAATTTGAAGAATCGCGTTCGCAGTTACTTCAAGTCCTCACACGACGGCAAAACCGCCCAACTGGTGTCAAATATTGCCGACTTTGATTACATTGTGACCTCTAGCGATAAGGAAGCCTTTTTGCTGGAAATCACCTTGATTCAAAAGTGGCAACCTTATTACAACATCAAACTGAAAAAAGGCACCGGCTATCCGTACATCAAGATCACCAATGAGCGCGATCCGAAAATGGAAATCACCGGTGATATTAAAAAAGACAACGCTTATTACTTTGGTCCTTATCCCAATGTCTATGCAGCCCAAGAAACCATGCATTTTTTGCAAAAAGTGTATCCATTGAGGCGCTGCAATGGCTATCAAGGCCGGCCTTGTTTGTATTATCATATGGGCCAATGCCTTGGGGCGTGCTGGCGCGAAGTGCCGCAAGCCGAATATGACACCCAAATTGCCAAGATCAAAAGCTTTCTCGATGGCAATACGGCCAAAATCGTCAAGCAGCTGAATCACCAAATGACTAAAGCCGCGGAAGATCTGGAATTTGAACGAGCGGCCGAAATTCGCGATCAACTCAAATACATCGACATCACCGTGGAAAAGCAAAAAATCATTTCCAACGATAAAACTCAGCGGGATATTTTCAACTTTTACATGGACAAAGGCGGGTTGTCGATTCCGATCTTCTTCATTCGCCAAGCGCGGTTGATGAAGCGTGAAAGTCGGCTATTTCCAATTACCGGCTCGGCCAATGAA
>CAKRHU010000058.1 GCA_934339215.1 uncultured Lacticaseibacillus sp. | reverse complement strand
CCATTACCTAAACCAGGGTCGCCTTCTTGGGCATACAAATCAGCAACATCGATATCGAGTTGCTTCAAACCTGCTTCAACTGTGTCTTTGATCCCGAGATTCAACAAATTCGACGCCAATAGCCGCCCAGGGAGAAACTCAATGGAAAAATAATAAACCTGCTTTTGCTGGTGATGATCATAATCTGCCTTGGTTTGCGCCCAGTCTTTGGCATAATAGCCTTTCACCAAAAACGCCAGCGCTTGATATTGTTGCATCGGTGACAGATTCTCCAGCGAATCGGCAAATAAATGTAAAGCTTCTGCTTGAAAATCAGCGATGAAGCGTTTTTTCGTTAATCCCATAAAATAAACTCCCTCCAAAAAATAGGTGGCGAAAAACACCACCCATCTTGCCTGATTTCAACACACTCGAAACTAGGCGATATTTGTTTAGTTCAACAGATTCTGATAGCCTTGCAAATAATCTTGCGCCGCATGGACCCAATCAAAGTCCTTGGCCATTGCCGTTTGTTGCAAGTGCGCAAATTCATCAGGCGTTTGGGTATAAACTTCTGCGGCCCGCCGCAAAGTTGCAGCTAACACGCCAGTATTGTATTCCCAGAAACTGAACCCATCGCCATCACCGGTAGTTGCATCATATGCGATCACAGAATCACGCAAACCGCCAGTTTCATGAACAATCGGTAATGCCCCATAGCGCATCGCCATCATTTGTGCCAAGCCGCTTGGTTCAAAGGCACTTGGCATCACAAAGAAGTCCACGCCACCGTAGATCCGTTGCGCCAACGCCACATCAAAGCCGATATACGTGGCCGCTTTACCAGCATAGCGCGCATGTAAATCGTCAAAATGCCGCTCTAAATCGCCGTCACCAGTGCCTAAAATCACGATTTGCATATCCGTGCCAGGCAAGATCTGATTTAACGCATCGACTAACAGATCCATACCTTTTTGCCGAGTCAGGCGCGAGACGACACCAAATAATGGGACATCCGTTTGCGGCAAACCGAATTCTTGTTGCAAGGCCAGTTTATCTTGGGCTTTGCCAGCGAGATCATCGGCAGAATAATTGGCATAGAGATGTTTATCAGTTTGCGGGTCATACAGCGTGGTGTCGATGCCATTTAAGATCCCGCGCAACTTCCAGTTTTGCTTGCGTAAGGTGCCGTCGAGGTGCTCACCAAACGCAGGCGTTTGAATTTCGCCGGCATAACTTGGACTCACTGTCGTCACTAAGTTGGCAAAGTTGATCCCACCTTTGAGATAATTCACCGAACCATCCTGAATGAACCCGTCATCATTGGCAAATTGCCGACCGATACCAAACACATCCTCCAAAATCGACTGCGGGAACCATCCTTGGAATTGCAAGTTGTGAATGGTCAATTGGGTCTTAATGCCAGCAAGCGCATTGATCCATTGATATTTATCCGCCAGCAACACTGGAATAAATGCGGTATGCCAGTCATTGACATGCAAGATATCGGGAATAAAGTCGATTACTTGCAACATTTCAATGATCGCCATTTGGAAAAAGCCAAACCGGCCGCCATCATCCCATTCGCCGTACAACACGTCACGACCAAAGAATTCTTCATTGTCGATGAAGTAATAGGTGACGTCATTAAGTTTTAACGTCAACACGCCGACGTATTTTTCTTGTTGGCCAAACTTCAATGAAAAGCGAGCCAGTGGACGCAATTGTTCCCGATAAGCATCTGGAAACAGCTGCGAGTACATTGGCAATACCACGCGAATATCGACGCCGGCTTGTTTGAGGGCTTGCGGCAAAGCATACGCCACATCCCCCAAGCCGCCAGTTTTAAAAAACGGGACGCCTTCTGCAGCCGCAAATAACACTTTAAGCATGGGCGCTTCCCTCCACTTCACTTTCGCGGAACACTGTTTGGTTTTTGCGCAACACGATCGGCTGGTCTGGCTTGCCGACAATGGTCAAGTTTGGCCCGATCACCACACCTTTATCCAAAATCGCATACTTCACCGTCGATCCAGTGGAGATCTTTGAACCTTGCATGACCACGGCATGATCGACTAACGCGTCGTGATGGATCACCACGTTGCGGAACACGACGGAATCTTGCACCGTTCCTTCTATATAAGTGCCAGTGCCTAACAAGGAATTGACCACGGTAGCATCTTTGGCAAAGAAGCTTGGGACTTCATTTTTACTCTTGGTCAAAATCGGCACACTGGACAACAACAACGACTGGAAGCTCGCATCATCGAGCATTTGTAAGTTTGAATCATAGTAGCGTTGAATCGAATCGATCCGCGCTAAATAGCCAGTGTACTCGAAGGCATTGGCGTTGTTGGCCAAGACGTAATCCCGCAACAATTCTGGTAAGCGGCGGAACACCTGGCTTTGCGCCGCATCATCCAACAAGTCGATCAAGTCGGTGGTCGCCAACAGATAAATGTCCATGAAACTTGGAATTTCATTCTTGCCTTGGTCGTCGTGGCGTTCTTTGGCTTGGACGATCGCCGAAGCAGTGCCTTGTTCTGATAACGCCAAGGTCCAATCCGTTGGGCGAATCCGATCAAGCGGTAATTTCTTGTAAACTGTGGTGATCCGATTGTCGCCAGCTTTGTGATAATTCAAAATCGCATTCAAATTCACGTTGGCGACGTTTTTGGCGCCCATCACCACGGTGTACTTCGAGCCAGACCCGCGCAGAAATTGCGTGTAGTTTTCATAATAGCGCGCGCGCAAGTCATCGTTTTGATAATCGCGAGTGGCCACATATGGGAATAAGAACACCCCGCCTTGAATCAAATCTAAATTCCAAGCGGCGCCTGAGCGAATGTGATCTTGTACCGAGCGCTCAGATTCTGGCATGAACAAGCCGACTGAATGAATGTCAGCCGCAGTGATCGCCGACAGCGGAAAGTCGATCAAGCGATAGCGTCCAGCAAAAGGCAAGGTGCCGATGGGACGATGTTCTGTTAATGGTAAAAGCGTGTGCACGTCTTCGTTTAAATCGATGACTGCCGCCATTTCTCCTTGTCTCATGCTTTCTCCTTTCTGCCGACTACCTCACCGTAGCCGATCACTGCAATGTCGTCTGGCTTACCGATCACTTCACCGTTATCGCCAACGACTGCATCTTCGCCAACAATGGCATGATCGATGGTGACGTTTCTACCGATCACCGCGTTAGGCATGATCATCGAATCCGTGATGGTCGAGCCTTCACCGACTTTGACGTTTTGACTTAAAATGCTGTGCTCAACTGTCCCGGCGACATATGAGCCATCCGTGACCATAGAGCGCTGGACTTTCGCGGACTTAGTGAAAAACATCGGCGGCAAGGCTTCGGTTTGCGAGTAGATCCGCCAGTTGCGATTGGTGATATTCAGTGGATTGTTCGGCGACAGGAATTCCATGTTGGCTTCCCACAAACTTTGAATCGTGCCGACATCTTTCCAATACCCATGAAAGGCGTAGGCAAAAGTCGGTTCGTTATGCGCCAAGTAGGCTGGAATGACGTCTTTGCCGAAGTCTTCCATTTTGCCATCTGTCGAATAGGAATCAGTCAAATATTTCTTCAGTGGCGCCCAATCAAAAATGTAGATCCCCATTGAGGCCAAATCGGATTTTGGTTTTTCAGGTTTTTCTTCAAAAGCGATGATGCGATCGGTGTCATCGGTGTTCATAATGCCAAAGCGGGTCGCTTCTTCCAAGGATACTGGCATGACCGCCACCGTCAAGGTCGCTTTCTTGGCTTTATGGAAAGCTAACATCCGCTCATAATCCATTTTATAAATATGGTCCCCGGATAAAATCAACACATATTGCGGATTGTACGAATCGATGTAGGCCATGTTTTGATAAATCGCATGCGCTGTGCCTTCAAAGAACTTCTCGCCTTCAGAACTCGCGTATGGTTGCAAAATGGTCACACCAGCGCCGCGTTCGTTCAAGCCCCAACTGGCGCCATTTTGCACATGGCGATTGAGTTCAAGCGGTTGATATTGGGTGATCACGCCAACGGTGTTGACCCCAGAGTTGGATAAATTACTCAAGGTGAAGTCGATGATCCGATAGCGCCCTCCAAAAGGCACCGACGGCTTCGCAGTATTTTTCGTTAATTTACCTAGTCGAGTGCCTTGGCCACCGGCTAGGATCATGCCTAACATTTCAGTGCTCATGTGGTTCCCTCCTGATCTTCTTTGGGGCGATCAATAATGCACTCATCGCCGGCAACACGACGCGGACTTGATCAAGTTGGCCATCCATAGGCTCACCTGTCGTATGCAAGGTGCGCTGAAGCCTGCGCCAAGTCCCACCAAAATGATAACTTTCAGTATTTAACACAATTTCATAATCGCCTGAAGCAGGAACGGCGATCGGATAATCTTGAATTTCTTCTGGCATCAAGTTCAACACCACAATGGTGAAATCATTTGCGGTTTCGCCTTTGCGAATGTAAGCTAACTGTTCTGGCCCATCGCCTTTAGTCACTTGCATGCCGCTAGGGTCATGGTCGTTGACCCATAAACTTGGGCGCTTTTTGTACAGTTTGTTCAAGGTCTTCGTGAATTCCTGCATCGCGGCATTCATCGGATCATCAAGGTCGACCCATTCCAAGGCACTGTAATCGCGCCACTCCAGAAATTGGCCCCACTCACTGCCCATGAACAACAACTTTTTACCCGGGTGGGTCATCAGCCACACAAACATCACCCGCAAATTGGCAAATTGATTGTAGCGATCGCCTGGCATTTTGTGCATCAAGGATTTTTTGCCATGCACCACTTCATCATGAGAAAACGGTAAAACAAATTGTTCATCGTAGGTATACACCCAAGAAAACGTCAACAGATTCAAATGATCGCGCCGCGCGTATGGATCCATTTCAAAATACTTCAGCGTGTCATTCATCCACCCCATGTTCCACTTATAGTTGAACCCTAAGCCACCCATATCGATCGGCGCTGAAACTTTGGGAAAAGCGGAAGATTCTTCGGCGATCATCAAGGCTTCTGGATGCGCGGAAAACACTGAGGTATTCAGCTTCTTCAAAAAGGCTTGGCCTTCCAGATTGTCGCGCCCACCGTTCACGTTGCGGTCGTTTTCTTTGCCAGCATCGTAATCCATATATAACATGTTCGACACCGCATCGACGCGCAGACCGTCGAGATGGCAGTGATCCAGCCAATACATGGCACTGGAGATCAAGAAGCTTTGCACTTGGGTTTTGCCGAGATCAAAATTCCAAGTCCCCCAGCGTACGTTGTCGGCGCGGTGCGGATCCTGATATTCAAACGTCGGCGTGCCATCAAATTGTGCCAAGGTGTCCGTATTGCGAATGAAATGCCCTGGCACCCAATCCATAATCACCCCTAGCCCGGCTTTGTGCGCCGCATCGACAAACGCTAAGAAATCTTCTGGCGCGCCGAAGCGACTTGTAGCGGCAAAATACCCCATCAATTGATAACCCCAAGATGCATCAAGCAAATGTTCCATCAACGGCATCAATTCAATGTGGGTATACCCCATTTGCTTGACGTATGGGATCACGAGTTTGGCCAACTCTTGATAGGATAAGTAACTGCCATCCTCGTGACGTTGAAAGGAGCCTAAATGCATTTCGTATATATTTAACGGCCGTGAATAAATCGGCTGTTGTTTTTGTTGGGCCTGCCAGGTGGCATCGTGCCATTCATGTTGCGGCAAATCGCACAGCTTCGCCGCGGTGCCAGGCTTTTTTTCAAAGGCGAAAGCGTAAGGGTCGATTTTTTCGATCACCTCACCGGCTTGCGTCGTGATGTGGAATTTATATAATTGCCCCACGTCGCCAGCGTGTTGCCCTTGCCAACAACCGGTTTCCCCGATGGGCGTCAAGGCTACAGGTTCCCAATCGGAAAAATCACCAACGACTGCTACCCCGGCTGCATGCGGGGCCCATACCAGAAACTGCCAAACGCCTGGGCTCACCAGATGTGCGCCAAAGCGTCGATAACTTTGATAATCTTCACCACGACCGAACAGATACAGCCACGATGATGTTGTTTCATCCATCGACGTCGCCTCCTTTGATGCCGTTTACACGCCTAGTATAACACGATTTGTCTGAGTTCTCGCTACTAGAGATTATGATATTTTTTCCCAAATATCATTGTAATCAAGACGCCTTCATTGACTGATCTAATCGCTTCCTCGCACTAAATTTAAAAATTAATGCCTAAATAATTAAGCGCTTACATATAAGTCCCGGATAACACGTTTTGTTGGGCGTCATAAAGCGCCAAGTAAACCCGAATAATTTGATCATTGAAATATTTTTCACGAGCTTTTTAACGTTTTTCAAATGATTTTCATACTAGTTTTGGCATATTTTTCGCCGCTGAACGCACAAAAAAAGTTGAGCCAGAAACGCTCAACTTTTTCAATGATTTAGGCTTCAGCAATCGCGGCAACCATCGCCTTGGCATAATCGCCAACGGCTTGGGGTGCGTCGTCACTTTCTTGGGCCAATTGCACGATGGCCGACCCAACAATCACGCCGTCGGCCACTTTGGCCAAATTCTTGGCTTGTTCCGGCGTATGCACCCCAAAGCCGACACATAATGGCGCATCCGTCACTTTGCGCAAATCAGCGATCAGGTCATCCAAGTTTTGGGCAAAGCTTGAACGCTGCCCGGTGACCCCAAGCGCAGAAACGATGTAGATGAAACCGGTGGCGTAACGCACCAACTTCTTCAACCGCGGGCCAGACGTTGGGCTGACCAATGGAATCAAATCCACACCGTGCTTTTCGGTGTAAGTCAAGATCTCATCAGCTTCTTCTTCAGGCAGATCAGGAATGACCAACCCGTATACGCCAAGTTCTTCACACCGCGCACAAAACGCATCATAGCCATATTTAAACGGAATGTTGGCATAAGTTAAAAAGACTAGTGGCACATTGGTTTGTTCGCGAATCGCCTTGACGATATCAAACACGCCTTCTACCGTGATGCCGCCAGCAAACGCCCGCAACCCGGCAGCTTGAATTACCGGACCATCCGCAATCGGATCAGAGAACGGCACGCCGAGTTCGACGATGTCCGCTCCATTTTTGGCTAAAGCCACCACTTGATCGATGGTCGCTTGCGCAGAGGGATCGCCTGCCGTAACAAATGGAATGAACGCTTTATGATTTTCAAAAACTGCTTGTAATTTACTCATGAACATCGACCCCCCGATAAGCGGCAACTTGTGCGACATCTTTGTCTCCGCGTCCTGATAACGTGCAAATAATGATTTGATCTTTGCGCATCGTCGGCGCGAGCTTTTGCACGTATGCGACCGCATGGCAAGATTCAACGGCGGCGATAATGCCTTCTTCTTTGGCAATATATTCAAAAGCGTCGACGGATTCATCATCGGTGATGCCGACATAATGCGCCCGGCCAGAAGCATCAAGCGCCGCATGCTCTGGGCCGACGCCTGGATAATCAAGCCCCGCAGAAATGGAGTAAACTTTGGCGATTTGGCCTTCGTTGTTTTGCATGAAAATCGACTTCATCCCATGGAAAATGCCTGGCGTCCCAGTTTCAAGCGTGGCGGCAGTGTGTCCGGTCCCCACGCCTTCACCAGCGGCTTCAACACCGTAAAGGGCGACTGATGGGTCATCGATGAAATCGGCAAATGAGCCAATGGCATTGGAGCCACCACCAACACATGCAACTACGGCATCAGGCAAGCGACCTTCAACTTCTTGAAGTTGTTTTTTGGCTTCTTTTGAAATCACGGATTGGAATTCATGCACCATGGCCGGATAAGGGGCTGGACCCATGGCAGAACCGATCACGTAAAAGGTGTCATCGGGATGCGCAGCCCAGTCTTGTAAGGCCGCGTTAACAGCATCCTTTAACAGGCCTTGGCCAGAAGTGACCGCATTGACTTTGGCGCCGAGTAACTCCATGCGGTACACATTGAGCTTTTGCCGCTCAGTGTCTTCTTTGCCCATGAAGACTTCACATTCCATCCCAAACAATGCGGCGATGGTGGCGGTGGCAACACCGTGTTGACC
>CAKRHU010000057.1 GCA_934339215.1 uncultured Lacticaseibacillus sp. | reverse complement strand
AGATTTTTGCATGCGGTTGATAAAGGGTGTGGGCTTTTCGTAGTCTTTCTTCAACACGCCTGGCGTCATGCCGGCAACTTCTTTGTAGACTTTCAACATTTCATTGTGATTGACCAACAAGTGCATGCCAGGTTCGCGCACTGCAGTGAACACGGCGTTCAGCACCACGCTTTTGCCAGAGCCAGCGTCGCCGTGCAACACAAATACTGCGGCTTGTTCATCAGCTTGATGCGCTTTGATAAACGTCGCGATCCGTTCAGTTAACGCTTGTTGCGTCGGTGTGAGTTGCGCTTGTTCACTTAATAAAAAGGTCGTATCACTTAATGGCATTGAAATCTCCTTCAATTAAAAAACCGGCTAGTTTGCCGGTTAAATCAATCATGCAAGTGGCCGCACCAGATAAACTTCTGGGCAAAAGCCTTTCATCGAATTATACACGCGCATGGCGCGACTGCGTTTTTCACATAAGGCAAATACGGTCGGCCCAGAACCTGACATTTGTGCAATTTGCGCCCCATAGCGGACAAACCGTTCGCGCAAGGCCGTGATTTCCGGATAACGACTCGCCGTCAATTGTTCCAAGGAGTTTGCCATGCCGCTGGTCATTTGTGCAAAATCATGGGCTTGAATGCCTGCCAACACGCGATCCGTATCCGGGCGCGGCAAAGGTTTGGAATAGTCCACTGCATTTAAAATACTTGGCGTAGACACTGAAGCGCGCGGCTTGGCCAATACCACCCAAAAATTCGGCAAGGCGCCAAGCGGTTCGACGATTTCCCCTCGGCCGGTGACTTTAGCCGTTTGCGAGTACACACAATACGGCACATCTGAATCGACTTTCAAGCCTAATTGGGCCAACTGCGTACGCGAATAACCCAGCCGCCACAGCTTGTTGAGGCCGCGCAATACTGCTGCAGCATCACTGGAGCCGCCACCTAAGCCGGCAGATACCGGGATATGTTTTTCAATGTGAATGCTGGCCCCATTGTTGACGCCAGATACTTGTTGCAATAACGTTGCCGCTTTGTAGGCAAGGTTGCGCGGATCCTCCGGCAGAAACCCACTGTCCGTCGTCACGCGGATCGCCTCAGATGGCTGAATGTGCACATAATCGGCGAGGTCGACGGAAGTCATCACCATCCGCCACTCATGTTCGCCGTCGTGATGGCGATATAGCGCATCTAGACTCAGGTTGATCTTGGCCGGGGCTTTTTCGATGAGTTCCATCTTGACCACCAGTCTCGTTAGCTTTTGTTTTCTAGTATACCACAGGCAAAAGCACGAAACTTATAGTGAACGCTCCATCACGATGACTTCTGTGACATGGCCATTTTGAAATTGAAATGGGGATTTGCGAATTTCTTTGAAGCCCAATTGTGGCCAAAATGCCATCGCCTTGGCATTCGTCGTCACCACACCGAGCTCAACCGTGGTGTAGCGCTCTTGCCGCCATTGCTCAAAAAGTTGTGCCATCACTTGATGACCTAAACCAAGGTGTTGGTCGGCGATCATCAATAAGCCTAAATAAACGTCGTGCTCATCAGGATAGCCGGTGATCCAATCACACACCCCGATCACTTTTGACCCTTGTTTGATCAAACGAAAATGCTTGGAGGTTTTGGTTTTGCCCAGCGGCACTTCTTTGGCATCATTGAGCACCGTGACTAACGTCGGCTGGTCGTCGCCGATGACTTCAAAGTAATCATGGTTAGCTTGATAAACTTTCAATGCTTCAAGGCGGGTGGCTGACGTGGTGATCGGATCGAATGTGAACATGGAATTTTCCTTTCGTCAATCGAGGTATGTGCTAGTTGCATCATGGCACAGTTTCGAGTGAATTAAAATATTTGATTGCTAACCTGTCCATAAACTTATGGACAGGCGATGACGTGTGAATGGCGGAAATCTTAAAGGCGGAGGTGCAACGGGCATCAGCCGTCAAACCGCTGTTAGGCGTAAACGCCTCACAACGGCGCGAAATCAGAGATCCACTCGCGGTTTTTGCGAGTTAGCTCTGATTTTGCGGACTGCGTTCCATGCCCATTTTATCGAAGCTTTTGAGGCTGTAGCCAGTCGTCAATCATCGTCGAGCTTTGAAACGCAACGCGGACACGGCTAGCTACGCATACGACTTCGGGACAAAGAACGTCCCAAAGCCGTACGCTAGGCTACCCGATCCGCTAAGTGCGCGTTACAAAGCTCTGGGCAACAAAAAAACCATGTGCAACTGAGCAACATGGTTGATTTTAGGAAACTTTTTCTTCGTCATCAAACGTGATTTGAATCGATTTGGTGAGGAGGTCTGCGTAGCTGTAAGATACGCGTTCAAATGAATTGGTATCCTGATCGAGATCCACCACAAAAATCGCTGGGTAGGTTTCTTTCAACGTGCCTTTGCGGCGAGTTACTTTCTTGCGACCCGCTTGGGCAACGACTGTGAGATTCTCGCCGATCTTACCGTCGAGTTGTTGCTTGATGCTAGCTAATGTCATTGGCATGCATTTCACCTCTTGGTTACTATCATACCACAAAGTCAATAAGTTTGCAATTATACCATTACATTTCGAATCTGACAACTATTAAATGCGCATCATACCAACGTTTTCACCAAATTTTTAGGTTCTATGTCGTGCTTAAAAACCAGCCGCATCCAATGCATCGCTCAAGCGACCAAATTCAGCAATACTTAGATCTTCTGCTCGGACTTTGGCGTCGATGCCAGCTGTTTCAAGTGCTTGTTTTAACGCATCACGATTGGCCTTGCCGTACAAGTTGACTAAGTTGTTCCATAATGTTTTTCGGCGTGCCGCAAAAGCCCCACGCGTCAATTTATCAAAGCTAACTTGATTGTTGACGGTGATCAAAGGTGTATCGCGACGGGTCAAAGTCACGATCGCTGAGTCTACATTTGGCGCCGGCACAAAGTTGGTGCGCTTGACTTCAAACGCGACTTGCACAGCCATTTGTTGTTGGATGGCAATGGTCAAACTGCCGTAATCTTTGGAATTTGGCTTAGCTGTTAAGCGATCTGCGACTTCTTTTTGCATCATGACCGTCAAGCTGGTGAATGGCAATTGCGAATTCATCAAATGCGTCAAAATCGGGGTGGTGATGTAATAAGGTAAGTTGGCGACCACTTTCAAGTTGTGTTTGCCGTCAAAATGTTCTGCCACCAGCTTCGGCAAATCGGCTTTAAGGACATCTTCAAGCACGACTTCAACATTGAGATAACCGTCGAGAGTTTCCGCCAACACTGGCAATAAACGACCATCGACTTCTAAAGCCAACACGTGATGGGAATTTTCGGCGATGAATTGCGTCAAAGCGCCAATCCCAGGGCCGACTTCGATCACATCATCAGCTTGGGTGAGGCCGGCAGCGTCGACAATATTTTGTAAAATCGTGGGATTGGTCAAGAAATTTTGGCCCAGGGATTTTTTAAAGGTGAAGCCGTGGCGCTTTAAAACGGCCGCTGTGCGACTAGGATTGGCGATATGTTCAGGCATGGTCTTCCTCCTGGTTCAGCTGAGTTAAAGCGTCAGCGAATTGTTGCGGCGTGATTTCAAATTGACGCAGGCGCTTTTGCAACTGCTTGCCGTTGGTGTAGCCGATGTGCAAAATATCACCCAAGGCCGCCCGGCGCTTGGCTGCACGTGGCGAGCCGATGAGTTCTGCGGTAAACAAATCTTCCTGTGAAATTTGTTCTGGGGCGTCTGGGACTTCTGTGGTCAAATGGCCGAGTGCTTCTTTCAAAGCAGCTGGTGTGGCATGTTCAACGCCAAGCGATTGATGGGCGTGATCCGGTTTCGCATCTTCGCGCGGCAAGAAGGCATGGGTCACGCCAGGCACTGCCGCAGAAATCGTTTTGCGGATCTTTTCACCAGGAAAATCAGGATCAGTCAAAACGATGACGCCGCGAGTTGCTTGGGCCTTTTTAATTAAGGCTAAGGTCTGCTCAGAAATGGCCGACCCACGGGTTTCGATGGTGTCGACATCGCCGAAAGCTTCATGTAGCCGCTTGGTGTCGTCGCGGCCTTCCACAACGATAATTTGTTTAAACTTACTCATTTAATCTCCAATATTAAAAATACGATGGGCGTTTTGCCACGTGATGGCCGCAATGTGCTCCGGCGTGTCTTCACGATACTTCGCCACAGCATCCACGACAAAATGCGTGAAGCCTGGTTGGTTTTGTTCCCCGCGATGTGGCGTTGGGGTCAAGTATGGGGCATCAGTTTCCACTAACAAGCGATCTTCTGGAATCACCTGAACGGATTCGTGTTCTTCTGGGGCATTCTTGAAGGATACGATGCCAGAATAAGACACATACATCCCCAGATCTAAGAATTTCTTCGCCCACTCAGCGTCGCCAGTGAAACTGTGCATAATGCCACCGAAGTCTTCTAAGTGTGCCGCCTTCAAGATATCATAGCTATCTTCAAACGCATCGCGTGAATGAATCGATACCGGAATATGTAAATCCCGAGCAATTTCAAGTTGGCGTTTGAACACGCGGCGTTGAATTTCACGCGGGCTTGAATCCCAATGATAATCCAACCCGATTTCCCCTAACGCCACGGTTTTAGAATCAGCAAGTTGTTCGATCAACAATTTTTCCGCAGCTTGCGTATAATCCTTGGAAGATTCTGGATGCCAGCCGACGATGGCGTATAGATTAGGAAATTCTGCGGCTAAGCGCATGGCACCAGCATTTAAGTTGGTGTCTGAGCCGACGATGGCCATTTTTTTGACATCGAGGTCGGCAGCCTGTTGCACGAATTCCGCTTCTTTGCCTGCGTATGGCGTGTCATTTAAGTGAGTATGAGAATCAAAAATCTGCATTGTGAACTCCTTTTGTCGTCAAGGGCATAATCTCTCCTATTATACACACTTCTTGACGACTTCTAAAAGGTCAACCAATAATGGATATCGCATTCGCCTGCCGCTGGCGTGAATGCATACCGAAAAGTTTCCAATCCCCCGATTTGAAACCCGTCATGCAAGTAAAAATGATTCGCCGCCAAGTTGCTGCCTTGAGCGATCGTGCACATCCCGGCACAGCCGTGTTGCATCGCGATCGGTTTGGCTACATCCAGCAACGCGCTGGCAATGCCTTGGTGTCTAGCGTCTGCGTTAAATTTAAGATCTGCCAAGTACACCAGCTTGTTGAACTGATAGTCAAAAGTCGCCAAGCCGACACATTGGCCGTCGATATTTGCAGCTAACGCAAACCCTAGTCGATCGATTTCCTCAAGTTGGTAATGTTCTTCAGGAAAAGTCTGGGTACTGATGATATCATCTTTGGTTTCGTGATGATGCCAACCAGTCTCATCTCGGGTCACCTGCATGTGGCCAAAGCGTTGAAATGGTTGGTTAGGTAATAATAAATCTTCGGCATTGGCTTTGGTGACGCGAGTGATCGTGAGCGACATGGTATTGGGCCTCCTTGAATTTGCCTTGAGCTTACCTTGATGAGGCCGAAGTTACAAGCCTTTTAATCTTTCCCTTACATCAGTTCAAGCTTCGACTATAATTAGCGTGGAGGCGATTACATGTTTTTAGATCATCGAACAATTCGCAAGTTTTCCACGCAACGAGTTGATCCACAGTGCTTAACGCGCTTGATCACCGTGGCCCAACATACTGCAACCTCACATTTCTTGCAGTCTTTTAGCATGATTCACATCACCGATCCTGCCTTGCGCTCGCAAATCGCCGCCATCAGTCATCAAACTTATGTCGATGGCAACGGTGAATTATTGATTTTTGTGGCGGATCAACACCGCGCAGATCTATGCGCTGACCACCCGAACCAACTCGACTCAACGGATAAATTTATCCAAGCCGCATCAGATACGTTGTTGGCGGCAGAAAATCTTGTGGATGCCGCTGAAAATCAAGGGTTAGGAACAGTGATTTTAGGCAGTGTCCTCAATGACCCGAAACAATTGATTTTCCTGCTTCACTTGCCGAATCTCACCTTTCCAATTTGTGGCGTGATCGTCGGATATCCTGATCAAAAGCCAAACTTCAAGCCGCGCATGCCGCAAAACTTGATGAGCTTTGACAATACTTATCGCTTACCAGACGATTGGCAAGTACAACTAACAAAATACGATCAGGTGATCCAACATTACTATGCGACCCGCGACACCAATCAACGCGAAGAAACTTTCTCTCACTTGTTAGCTAATGGTGCCGCCCATACCCCACAAAAGCGCAGCGAATTACTCGAGGCGCTGCATCAACAAGGACTTTGTCTGAAATAACTGCCTAATAAAAAATTTCATCTGTTAATCTTAATTTGTGTCTTGTCAAGCATCATGCGACAATCATCTCTAGGTAGCTGCCTCCAAAGGGGGTGTTGTCTTTGTTGCGGGATTTATTTACAGTCGTTGTCGGCCCCGTGGTGGTCGGGGTCATCATTGAGTTGATCAAGCGTTGGCTGGACGCTTTAGACGACGATTAGCCAGTTGCCGACCAGACCCACACGCCTGAAATAAGGTGCAAAAAAATCCCCACTTCAATGCCCGAAGTGGGGATTTGTGTTGTCTTGTTGAATCGATTTATTCACGAGTTCATCATACCATGACCCGACAGTTCGTGCAACTGGTTAAGCATGTTTCGCCCCAGCTGGCACTAATTCACTAGCGGATTGCAAAGACTTGTGGATCGCTTCAGCCGCCATGCGACCTTCGCGAATGCCCCAAATGACCAATGATGGGCCACGCTTGGCATCCCCGGCAACATAAACTTGTTCGTTGTCAGTTTTGTAATCGTCATAAACTTTGTGCACGCCGCAGTTATCAAACACGGTGGAATCTGCGCCAGTAAAGCCCATGGCCAACAAGACGAGATCAGCGTCTTCAGTCACTTCAGTCCCAGCAACGGGTTGGAAGTGATCGGCCTCATTGATGGTAATGCTTTGCAGCTGACCGTTATCGCCATGAAAGGCGGTGATGGTATGCGCAAAACGCGTCAACGGCTGGTCAGACAGTTCCGCATATTCGCTTTGGCCATAACCGATGCGTTGCGTCCGCGGCCATTCAGGCCAAGGATTGTTATCAGGACGTTGTTTTGGCGCTGCGGGTACGATTTCCAATTGTAAAATGTCGCGCGCGCCTAAGCGTAAAGCCGTGGCAATACAATCATTCCCAGTATCCCCGCCGCCGACCACGACAATCTTTTTGCCAGCAAGTTTCGTGTTGGCTTTGGTGCCTTCTTTTAACACGGCATGCGTCGCATCAGATAAGAAGTCTAGCGCTTGCTTGACGCCTTTGAGCTGACGGCCTGGGGCATTGAGTTCACGCGGCATGCGCGCGCCAATGGCTAACAACACGCGAGCGTATTGCTTTTGCAGTTCGTCGCCAGAAATGTCGACGCCAACGCGTGTGTTGCAGATGAACTTCACGCCCACTTTTTCCATCACGGCAACACGGCGGGCCACGTCTTCTTTTGGCAACTTCATGTTCGGAATGCCATACATGACTAACCCACCAGGACGATCGGCGGCTTCATAAACCGTCACGTCATAGCCGAGTTGGTTCAACCGCCAAGCGGCGGTCAACCCAGCCGGGCCTGAGCCGACAATGGCAACTTTAATGCCATTGCGGGACACTGGGCGGCCCGCTTCTTCGACCCAACCATACTTAAAGGCTTGATCGATAATGAAGCGTTCGTTGTTGCGAATCGTGATGCCTTTGTTGTGCAATGCTTCATTACAAGACACTTCACAAGGCGCAGGACACACGTGGCCGGTGAAATCAGGCAACGGATTAGTCAACGTCAAGCGTTGGAAAGCCCGTTTGTCTTCATTACGCCCGACAAAATCTTGCCATTCTGGAATCAAGTTGTCGTTTGGACAACCTGACACCGCTTTGCCGCCTGCATAAGCATAACCGACATGGCAATGCGGTACGCCACAATTCATACAACGCAAAGCTTGTTGCCGGCGGTCTGCTTCAGACAGTGGCAGTTCCATTTCATCAAAATCCAAGATGCGAGTCTTGGGATCGCGCCAAGGGTTATCCTTGCGCGTATATTTCATAAAGCCAAAAGGATCTGACAT
>CAKRHU010000056.1 GCA_934339215.1 uncultured Lacticaseibacillus sp. | reverse complement strand
AAGATTTTTTCTACCATTAAATGGTCAACTTACCACAATTATTTGAACTGGACAATGGTCGCACCAGACCCACCAGCATTTTGTGGCGCAAAACCAAATTTCTTCACTTGGCGATTGCGTTGCAAGTACTGGGTGACGCCATTGCGAATGGCGCCAGTCCCTAAACCGTGGACAATGGTGACTTGCGCATAACCCGCTAACAAGGCCGCATCGATATATTGATCCAAGTTGGTCATCGCTTCTTCATAGCGTTGGCCGCGTAAATCTAGTTTAGTCGATGGGCCAGTCGCCCCTTTGACCACCGTCACGCGGCGTTTTGGCGTTTGCGATTTCTCAGGTTGAACTTTTTCGATTTCGTTGGTGGCCAAGGTCATGCGCATAATGCCGACTTGCACTTCCCAGTGTTTGTCGTCAACTTGCTTCAATAATTCCCCGGTTTGATCGTAAGCCAAAACTTTCACCGTGTCGCCGCGATGCAGGGCTTGCTTGTTTTTGGCTTGGCGTAAAATGCGATTTTTCGGCTTAGCCTTTTCTTGATGCAAATTCTTCAGTTCGGTGGTAGCTTCGATCAACTGATTTTCTTTGACGTTCGTGCCAGATTGCAATTGCATTTGCCGCAAATTTTTGACGATTTTTTCCGCCTTGGTTTGGGCTTTGTCGACAATTTCATTGGCGCGATCTTTGGCCGCATCCATTTGGCGCTCACGTTCTTGGAAGAATTCTTCGTAAGCTTTTTGCAATTGATCATGCAGCTCTTGCGCTTCTTTGAGTTGGTGCCGAGTTTCCAAGTACTCCGTTTCTGCGGCTTTGCGTTGGGCTTCTAAATCTGAAATCATGTTGTTGAGTTCATGTGAATCGTCGGCAATCAAGGATTTGGCCGCCGTGACAATGGTTGGATCTAACCCTAAGCGTTGCGAAATATCAAAGGCGTTGGAGCGCCCAGGCACGCCGATCAACAAGCGATACGTCGGCTGCAAAGTCGCGGCATCAAATTCCATGGAGGCATTGATGGTCCCTGGCGTGTTGTAGCCGTAAAGTTTCAATTCTGGATAGTGCGTTGAAGCGACGACTTGGGCTCCTGCCGCCCCAACGGCATCCAAAATGGCAATGGCTAAAGCGGCCCCTTCTTGCGGATCCGTCCCAGCCCCAAGTTCATCAAATAGAATCAGCGCATGATCATCCATCGCATCAAGAATTTCAACAATGGTTTTCATGTGGGCAGAGAACGTCGACAAGCTTTGTTCGATCGACTGTTCATCTCCAATATCAGCAAAGACATTGGAGTAAACGCCGATCACTGATCCGGCTTCTGCTGGAATAAATAAGCCTGACTGGCCCATCAATTGCAACAAGCCCAAGGTTTTTAAGGTGATAGTTTTCCCACCAGTGTTTGGCCCAGTGACCACAATGGCTTGATAATCGGCGCCGAGCGTGATCGTGTTGGCGACAACTTTGTGCCGATCGATCAACGGATGCCGCGCTTGAATCAAATCCACATGATTTTCAGCGGATACTTCTGGTTCTGTGGCTTTAATGTTTTTGGCATAACGGGCTTTGGCGTTGATAAAGTCAAAATGCCCCAACACTTGGTTATTGTTGCGCAACTCACGCGTGTATGGTGCGACTTCATTGGTGAGTTCCGCCAACAAACGCTCGATTTCCGCTTGTTCTTCCAATTGCGCTTGACGCAAGCGGTTGTTCATTTCCACAATCGCTTGCGGTTCAATGAACAAGGTTTGCCCACTGGCCGATTGATCGTGCACCACGCCACCGAATTGGCCGCGATATTCTGCTTTAACTGGGATCACATAACGGTCGTCGCGAATAGTGATGATGGGATCTGATAAATATTTGGATGAGCTGCCATGGGTATAATTTTCCATCCGGCTACGAATTTCGCCTTCAAGATTTTTCACCGCTTGGCGAATACCGTGCAGTTCTGGACTGGCTTCATCCGTCAAACTGCCATCTTCATCCACAGCCGTCCCTAAACGCCGCTCCAAAGCAGGCAAAGCGGTGAGTTGTTGTTGCAGATCATACACCCGCCGCAACTCTAAGCGTTCATTTAAATCATTGAGAAATTTATCAACAGCACTGACCGTTTTCAGCACCCGGCCAATTGCCGCCAGTTCGCGGCCATTGAGCATCGCGCCGATATCCACTCGCCGCAAAGCGGGATCGATATTTTCCAGTTGGGGAACGGGAATGCCGCCGGCCAACCGCAAAATCGACGCACCATCGGCGGTTTCATCCAGCGCGGTTTGCACGGCATCAGGGTCGCTACTTGGTTGCATTTTCGCGACTAAATCAGTCCCAGCCGCGGTATTCACTAAGCCTTGCAAAGCCGAGCGAATTTTGCCATATTCCAAGGTTTTTAATATTTTAGAATTCATTTTTCCTCCAAAACGCGAAAAAAATCGACGCCAACACTCGGTGTCACCACCGAAAATTGCCGTCGAATATACGTTACGCCACGATCCACAAATGCGTGAACAGTTGCGTCAAGCCTGGGGTATAGCGCACGATCGCCGAAGCAATGCCAGAATGCGCCAACATGTCTTGAATGCCTGACACTGGAATCAAGGCTAACAAGTACAAAATCAGGAAAATAAATAAATACCCCATCAAAAAATTCATCGCACCACCGACCACTGCGCTCATGGTTTCGTCGGCTTTGCGGTAAGTGAGGTCATGAAACCACATCGCCACGAACCGCGTGATCAGCCAGCCGACCATCAACATAAACACAAACGCCACGCCATTATAAAACGCATGGTCTAAAGTCAAGCCGACTTGATGCGTGAAGAATACAAATTTACTTTGTTCAGTCGCACTGGGATACGGCACCCATTGCGTCATAAAGACGCCCAACGGCAGGTAGGTGAACCGCGCCAGTACTAAGCTTAATAAATATCCCACCACATGGACGCCTTGTAACCACATCCCGCGCCGCGCGCCGGAGTAACAACAATACGCCAAAATGGCCACAACGATCAACGATAGCATTAATTATCCTCTTCTAACTGTTGCGCTACTTTGGCTTTGACTTGATCGGACAAGGCATTAAAAGCCAATAGTACCGCAGCGTCTTGCAAGGATAAGTCTGGCGCTAATTTTTGGATCTGGGTGAGTTGTTGGTTGAGCAACTCCGTGGTCGCTTGAAAATGCGCCGTCGACCCAGGGCCGATGATGGTGTACGACTTACCTGCAATTTCGGCTTTAAAGCGCCGCTTTTCTTCGGTCAAAAGGCTTGCCTCCTCGATTAAACATACCAGACTATTTTAACATGAAATGAAACTTTACAAAAGCACTGCTGTTTGCACTTGGAACTCCGGCTGGCACCCGATGGCTATGAAACAAACGATGACAACATTGATTCGCCCAATAACATGACGGAGCATGCGGTAGGCGTGTCAATTCTGTAAGCCAGTGTTATCAACGGAGAAAATTTGTGAGTGGAAGCGCCTTGGCAGAACGGAGGAAAACCGGACAATTGCTCGTGGTAGTAGAATCAAGGATGACGCCGATTTTTGGCGGCATACGCAGATTCTACCGGCAGATTTTGAACCGGAGTGGTGTTCTCCGGTTCAAAATCTAGGTGAAAGCGCCTCGAACGCTTTTCGTTCGAGCGCTACGCCGAAAAGCATCACCGGCAACTTGTCCAGTTTTCCGCAGTGGTGCCAAGGCGCTGGAACCCATAAATTTTCGGGCCGATTCATGGCCATACAAAAAGCGGCACAAGGCCGCTTTCTGGTTTAGTCTTCGTCTTCGTCAGCTAAGAAGGTGTTCAACACTTCTTCGACCATCGACCATTCATCATCGTCTTCGATCGGGTATAAATCACCTTGGCTAGCATCGCCATTGGCATCTGGGGTAAAGGAGAACGCTTGGATTTCTAATTCCTCATCGTCGCTGGCGCTTTCTGGGTACAACAGCACGTAAGACTTGCCATAATCTTCAGAGTCGAAGGTAAACAGCACTTGGTATAATTCTTCATTGCCTTTGTCATCGATCAACGTGATTTGTTGGTCGTCTGCACCTGGTTTGACGTTTTCTTGTTCTGCCATAAGGGCCTCCTAGGTTATTGCTTGGTCAATTTGCCATGTCCGTCTAAATAGTTTTGTAAGATCATTTGTGCAGCGAGTTTGTCGATCACCTTTTTTTGCTTTTTACGGCTGGTGTCGGCTTCTTCGATCAACATCCGAGACGCTTCCACAGTGGTCAAGCGCTCGTCGGTAAAATCGACCGGCAAGCCAAAACGTTCTTCTAACATTGCCCCATACTCGCGCGCTTTTTCCGCACGCGGGCCTTGGGTGTTGTTCATGTTTTTCGGCAAGCCACAGACAAAGCCAGTGACTTCGTATTCTTTGACGATTTCCGCCACACGATCGAGGCCAAACTGCCCTTTGTCTTCGTTGATGCGAATGATCTCCAAGCCTTGGGCGGTCCAACCGAGTGGATCGCTTAAAGCTACGCCGACTGTTCTTGAGCCGACGTCACAGCCCATTAAGCGCATCAGTCTTTCACCTTGCCAAGATAGTTACGAACGAGCTCTTCAATGATCTCGTCGCGCTCGTGCTTGCGGATCAAGTTACGAGCATCGTTGTAGCGCGGGATATAAGCTGGGTCGCCGGAGATTAAATAACCGACGATTTGGTTGATCGGGTTGTAACCTTTTTCCTCTAAGGAGTTGTACACCGTTTCAAGGGTTTCGTGAACGTTCTTCGGGTCGTTATCGTGAAAGTCAAAGTGGACCGTTTGATCTAATGTGCTCATTCCTAACACCTCTATTCTGTCCAATTCATCTTTATTTTACTTGATAATGCCAAAAAGCACAATGAACCGCGCGGATTTTCGCAAGCGTTACCAAGGCTTTGTCACAATTGGGTTGGCGATTTGGGCTTGGGACTCCGGCTGGCTCGCCGAGACGTGGTGAGGGTCTTCGTCTCGACGGCTGGCCTCCGTCCCAAGCCCAAATCGCGTCGACTGATCACCATCATTGATCGGCATCGCTCTCGTTGATATCGTTGATGATCATCAATTTAAAATTCAGTTTTACAGCTCAGCTAATACTTTAACGGCTTCAGCTAAAGCATCAGAAATACCAGCAGGGTTCTTCCCACCGGCTTGGGCCATGTCGGGACGACCACCGCCGCCGCCTTGCACTTTAGGGGCAATGGCTTTGATGATGTTGCCGGCTTTGACGCCTTTCTTGATCGCAGCATCTGAAACGGCGACTAACAAGTTGGCTTTATCGTTAGCTTCCGTAGCCAAAACTAAGACATCAGAAGCATTCTTAGTCTTCCATTGATCAGCCAATTGCCGCAGTTCGTTCATCCCAGCAACTTTAAGTTGGGCTTTGATCAACGAATACTTGCCAGCAGGTTCGGCTGAATCGAACAAACCACTCGCTTGCTGCGTTGCCAACTTCGCTTGCAAGGCTTCCACTTCTTTGTGGGCGGCTTTCAAATCACTTTGCAAGCTTGCGACTTTAGCCGGTACAGCGTCGAGTTGTTCAGACTTCACAACTTGAGCGACTTGGTTCAACAAGTTCTCTTGATGGGTCAAGTATTCGAAAGCTTCTTTAGAGGTCACAGCTTCGATCCGACGGGTGCCAGCCCCGATCCCAGATTCCCCAGTGATCTTAAACAAGCCTAAAGCACTGGTATTGGTTGGATGCGTGCCACCATCGAATTCCTTGTTGAAGTCGCCGATGGTCACAACGCGAACAGTGTCGCCGTACTTGTCACCAAACATCGCAATGGCGCCTTCTTTTTTAGCGTCTTCGATCGGCATTTCTTTCCAAGTGATCGGCAAGGCGCGCCAAATCTGCGTGTTGACGATTTCCTCAACTTGTTTGAGTTGTTCAGGGGTGACTTGGCCAAAGTTGGTGAAGTCAAACCGTAAGTAGTCAGGTTCAACTAACGAACCAGCTTGATGGGTATGGTCGCCTAACACTTGACGCAAGGCGGTATCCAGCAAGTGGGTCGCAGTATGGTTCATGGAAACCTTTTGCCGACGGGTGAGTTCAACTTGTAAGTGATAAGTGGCGCCTGTTTCCAAGTGACCTTCGACTTCTACTGTGTGCAAATTTTGACCGTTTGGTGCATGTTGAACGTCTGTGACT
Organism: uncultured Lacticaseibacillus sp.; assembly: GCA_934339215.1. Classification (GTDB taxonomy): domain Bacteria; phylum Bacillota; class Bacilli; order Lactobacillales; family Lactobacillaceae; genus Lacticaseibacillus. The sequence continues at coordinate 1,978 of CAKRHU010000056.1, read as the reverse complement.
TTGGCGACCACAGCACCGTTTTCATCCACGATGTCCCCATGGTCAGCGACTTGGCCACCCATTTCAGCATAAAATGGCGTTTGATCAAAAATCACTTGGGCCACGCCAGCTTCAACGTGATCCACCAAAGCGTCATCGACAATAATGTTCATCAGCTTGGCATCGTCATCGGTATCGGTCCAACCAGTGAACTTGGAGGCTGTTTCAATGCTCATGAGTAACTTATCTTGGTTGCCCATCGATTGCGCATCCCCGCGAGCGGCACGCGCGCGGTCGCGTTGGGCTTGCATGTTTTCTTTGTAGCCATCCATGTCGACGGTCAAGCCATCATCTTCAGCCAGTTCAGCAGTCATTTCCACTGGGAAGCCGAAGGTATCAAATAACTTGAAGGCATCAGCGCCAGGGATCACGGTTTTGCCATCAGCTTTAACATTCGCGATGGTTTGGTTGAGCATCGTCACGCCAGCATCCAAAGTTTCACGGAAGCGCGCTTCTTCAGAGCGAATGACTTTTTCAATGAAGTCTTTGTTCTTCAACACTTCTGGGTAGTAACTTTGCATGATTTCGCCAACGACTGGGACTAATTGATACAAGAAGTCCTTTTCGATGCCGAGTTTCTTCCCATTTAATACGGCACGACGGATCAAGCGTCGCAACACGTAGCCGCGGCCTTCGTTAGATGGCAAAGCACCGTCACCGATGGCAAAAGTAACCGTCCGCGCATGGTCTGCGATAATTTTGAAGGAAACATCATCTTTATCATTGGCGTTGTATTTCTTGCCAGCAGATAAGCTTTCGGTTTTTTCAATGATTGGCATGAATAAGTCGGTTTCAAAGTTGGTGCGAGTGCCTTCAATGACCGAAACCAAACGTTCCAAGCCCATGCCGGTATCAATGTTTTTATGCGGTTGGTCGACATAGCGGCCATCTGGCAAATGGTTGAATTCAGAGAACACAATGTTCCAGATTTCTTCGTAGCGTTCGTTTTCGCCACCAGGATAGTTTTCTGGATCATCTTCAGCGACGTCATTGAAGCTTTGACCGCGATCAAAGAAGATTTCAGAGTCTGGACCACAAGGACCAACACCGATATCCCAAAAGTTGTCTTCCACATCAAAAATGCGATCTTCCGATAAGCCCACAACTTCATGCCAAATGCGCTTGGCTTCCGTATCCTTTGGGTAAACGGTAACGTAGAGTTTATCTTTGTCTAAGCCCAACCAATCCGGTGAAGTCAAGAATTCCCAAGCCCACGGAATCACTTCTGGCTTGAAGTAATCGCCAACTGAGAAGTTCCCCAGCATTTCAAAGAAGGTCAAATGGCGAGCGGTTTTACCGACATTTTCAATATCATTGGTCCGAATCGATTTTTGGGCGTTGGTGATCCGTGGGTTCTTGGGGATCACGGAACCATCGAAATACTTCTTTAAAGTGGCGACACCAGAGTTGATCCACAACAAGGATGGGTCGTTGACTGGGATCAAGCTGGCAGATGGTTCGATGTCATGGCCTTTTGACTTGAAAAAGTCCAGAAACATTTGCCGGATCTGAGCTGAGTTGAGTTGCTTCATGAGTTCCTCCTAGAATTTGTGGTTTTAGACATAAAAACACCGCTGCAATTCAAGGACGCTTGCGCGCGGTACCACCTTGTTTGCAACGATGTTGATCGTTTACCACTTCATTGATTAATGTGAAATTTTCGATCAGGGAGCACAAGTCACTACCGTCGCCGCGTTCTCAATTGGTCGCGACTTCCTGTGGATCGGAGTCATCACTTGCATATCCTAACGACGTCATTATACGGATACCGCCGGGTCGTGTCAATGGGCCGGTTGTCGTCATTGGCTCCAGCAGAAACGCGAGGCACGTGGTAAGGGTCCTCGGGAAAGCTAACTTAACTCACTCGCTACGCTCCTGAGCTAAGTGGATCTTTCCCTGCGGCTTCTCGTAAGCGGCAAGCCGCTAACGAGAATATCAC
>CAKRHU010000055.1 GCA_934339215.1 uncultured Lacticaseibacillus sp. | reverse complement strand
CCGTTTGTCCAACGCGGCTGGGTTCATCGGTGGGATGCTGAAAATCAAACCCTTATTGACCTTTGATGACAACTCCCATAAAATCGTCGCGTTTGAAAAGATCCGCTCCCTGAAAAAGGCATATGCGCGCATCGAAACGCTGTTCACCGAAGAACTTGAACGCGTGGATTATCCGATCCTGGCTTGGGTGATCGATGCTAACGACCCTGAAGAAGGCGACCGTTGGCAAAAAGAACTGCAAGCAAAGTTCCCGCAAGTGCGCATTGAACGTTCTTATTTCGGTCCCGTGATCGGCACGCACTTAGGTGAACGGGCCATCGCACTCGGCTGGATCAAAGACGAAAGCAAATAATATTCTGACAGCTGCCAACATCGGCGGCTGTTTTTTGGAGGTAGCTATGTTTATTCAATCAGATACGGCTAAAGGCAAAATTCTATCTAGCACAACCAGCTATACCGGCCATATTTTTAAAGTCACCAACAATCAGGTCCAAACACCAGATGGTTTAACGGTGCAGCGCGACTTGATCGAACATGCACCAGCCGTCGCCTTGCTTGCCATCACTGATGACGACCAAGTGCTGGTCAACCGCGAATATCGCATTGGCATCAACGCCGAAGCCTACGCGTTGCCTGCCGGTTTGATCAATGCTGGCGAAACCCCACTGCAAGCGGCCAAACGTGAATTGGAAGAAGAAACGGGCTACTTAGCCCAAAGTCTGACGCCATTATGTGCGGTGCGCTCCAGTGAAGGTATGACCGATGAAGTGGTGCATTTATTCTTAGCCTCGGTTGACCGCGATAAGCATGAAGCCAAACACTTCGATCAAGACGAATTTGTCACCAGCGAGTTCGTGCCATTAAATGAAGTCCTGGAAGCAGTCAAAGATGGCCGCATCGCCAGTGCGCAAAGTGTCAGTGCCATCAGTTATTACATGGCCTTTGTCCGTTAACATCACTTGAGTCTGCACGGGCAGGCTCTTTTTTGTGCATTTTTTTAAATTGGGTGCTTGACATCTTTCAAAAATGAGCTAATATGATAGACATATTAAATAAACATTAATCAAATGAAGTTGTGATTAGAAACCGCGTGTTGTTCAGGGTGTTAAGAGAGTCCCACTAGCTGAGAAGGGATCGCTACCCAACACGTCCACATCTATGAACTTGCTTTCTGAATCAAGTAGGAGAGCACGCAGGAATTGCGTTATCATAGCTACCCTCAACAATCGCCGTTTGGCCGCTGTTGATCGGCAGTGTGAGGTCGTCATTGCGAAGTGGCGACGAACAGAGGTGGAACCGCGGTGAATGAATCGTCCTCGATGAGTCTAATGACTTGTCGTGGGCGATTTTTTGTATCCTCATGACCAAAAGGAGTGAATCACATGTCCAAACGCAACTTACCCATCGGCACGCGCGATGAATTTGGTCCGTTAGCATTAAAAAAAGTCCAACTGACCAACACCTTACAACAGCGTTTCATTAAAGCCGGCTTTGACCCAATTAAAACTCCAGTGTTGGAATATCGGGCCGTGTTTGATGCCATGGCACCAACCTTAGAAAATACCTATCAATTTTTAGAAGAATCTGGCGAACCTTTGGTGTTACGTCCAGACCTCACCTTACCCGTCGCTCGGGTGATGAGTACCACCGGGATCACGCCACCAACCAAATGGTGTTATGTCGGCGACGTTTTCCGCATCAAAAAGCGGCATTCCGGCGGCTACAACCAAATCACTCAAGCTGGGGTGGAAATCATCGGCTATCCTGGATCTAAAGCTGAAGCCGAATGTTTACTACTAGCTGCCGGGTTATGCGATGACTTAGACATCAACAACGTGACCTTGGAATTATCCGATGCGAGCTTTGTCGACACAGTGCTCGCACAATTGCCAGAAGTGGCGCGCGCCAGTTTAAAACAAGCCTTGTTCGCCAAGAACCTCACCAAATACGCTGAGCAACTCAAGCGCTTGCCGCAGTCGCCATTGAATGATTTCTTAGCCCAATGGCCGTGGTTGTTCGGGGATGCCGATGAAGTGCTTGCCAAGATCCCTGACGTGCCAGCCTTACAACAAGCTGTGGCCAACTTGAAACAAACCGTGGCCTTTCTTAAAGCTAACGCGCCGCAGTTACAATTGACTGTCGACTTGTCCAGCCCAACGCCACAACCTTATTACACTGGCTTAGTCTTTCGGGCATACGCCAAACAATCAGCCGATTATTTATTCTCAGGCGGGCGCTATGATCGCTTGTTATCTAGTTTCCAACAAACCTTACAACCAGCCGTCGGCTTTTCATTCGACGTCGACGCGTTGAGTTTGGCATTGCCAGACACTGAGCAACCCCAACCGACCTTGATCTACTTCAACCAGTCGCAATGGCAACAAGCCCAAGCTTTGGTGCAACAAACCCCCAACGCGACGCTTTGCTTGTATGACAACTTACGCCAGGCGCAAAGCCAAGCCGACAGTCTCGGCGCTAAGTTGATCGATTTAACTCAGGAGGTGACACAATGACCATCAACATTGCCTTAACCAAAGGCCGCACCGAAAAAATGGTGCTCCCACTGCTCAAACGGGCAGGGATGAATATTGAGCCCATTTTAAACAAAGGCCGGCGGTTGATTTTTAACGATGATCCCAACTACCACGTGATTTTAGCCAAAGGACCAGATGTGTTGACTTACCTCAACGGCGGGGCAATGGATGTCGGGATCGTGGGTTCTGACATTCTGGTTGAACAACGCAATCCGCAATATGACATGATGGATCTCAACACTGGTCGCTGTCATTTCGTGCTTGCGTCCACCAAAGATTTCGATCCCGGGCTAGCGCGGCGCAAGATTATTGCCACCAAGTACCCGCAAATCACCCAAGACTATTTCAATACGAATGGCGAGGATGTGGAAATCATTAAAATCGAAGGCTCAGTCGAACTGGCACCATTAGTTGGCTTAGCTGATGCGATCGTTGATATCGTCGAAACCGGGGATACCTTGCGGGAAAATCATTTGCAAGTTTACGCCGAGCTCATGCCAGTATCCACCCACTTAGTCGTCAACAAACTTGCCTTGAAGCAAAAACAAGGTGAAATCAAACAATTGCTGTTACAACTACAACAAGCCATGCAGGAGGCTGCCTTATGAAAATTTTGACCGGATCATTTGAAGCATTGACAAACCAAGTTACCAAGCGCGAACAACAAGCCGCCAGTCGGCCAGAAGTTGAAGCCGCCGTCCAAGACATTATTAAAAACGTGCGCGAAAAAGGCGACGAGGCCTTAAAGGAATATTCCGCTAAGTTCGATAAAACCCAAGTGGACGAATTCCGCGTTTCCGATGAAACCATTGAAGCTGGCTACAACGCCTGTTCTGAAGAGTTGCTTACCGCCTTGCGCTTAGCGAAGAAGAACATCACCAGCTACCATGAACAAGAAGTGTCCCGTGGCTTTATCGATGCCAAACAACCAGGTGTGATCCGTGGACAAAAGCTGACCCCATTAGCCGCAGTCGGCTTATATGTGCCAGGTGGTACTGCCGCATATCCATCCACAATCATGATGGCCGCCATCCCCGCCAAAATCGCCGGCGTGAAAAACATCGTCATGGTGACCCCACCACAACCAGAAGGAATCAACCCAGCCGTCTTGGCCGCAGCTAAGTTAGCAGGTGTGGATGCAGTTTATCAAATCGGTGGTGCCCAAGCTATCGCTGCGTTAGCCTTTGGGACCGAAAGTATCCCCCGCGTCGATAAGATCATGGGCCCAGGCAACATTTTTGTGGCAACGGCTAAGAAGCAAGTCTTCGGCCAAGTCGCCATCGACATGATCGCAGGCCCATCTGAAATTGGCGTTATCGCCGACGAAAAGGCTAACGCTCGCCAACTGGCCGCTGACTTATTATCACAAGCGGAACACGATAAGTTCGCCCGGCCAATGCTGGTCACCCCAAGTCTCGACGTGGCCAAAGCCGTCAGCGCTGAAATCGAACGGCAACTCAAGACGTTGCCACGCGAAGAAATTGCGCGCGCTTCGGTCAACAATGAAGGCTTTATCGCCATCACCAAAGATTTGGATCAAGCCTTTGATTTAATGAACTTGATCGCCCCAGAACACTTGGAAGTCCAAGTCGACGAGCCGATCACTTACCTCAACCGGATTCACAATGCCGGCTCCGTCTTCTTAGGCCGCACCGCTTCAGAACCTTTAGGCGATTACGTTGCCGGTCCCAACCACATTTTGCCAACGGCTGGGACGGCGCGCTTCTTCTCACCACTCGGCGTAGAAGATTTCGTCAAGCGGATTCAATTCGTGCAATACACCCAACCTGCTTTAGAAAAAGTTGCCAGCGCCATTACGACCTTGGCTCGCACTGAAGGTCTCGAAGCGCACGCTCGCGCCATCGAAAGCCGCTTTGAAGCCGAAGCCAAATAGGAGGCCCCACATGCGTACAGCAGAAATTACACGCAACACCAAAGAAACGAAAATTTATGTCAGCTTGAATCTCGATGATTATTCAACCATCGACATCGATACTGGCATCGGCTTTTTCGATCATATGTTGAATGCCTTCGCTAAACATGGTCGCTTCGGCCTAGTGGTGAAAGCAGATGGTGACTTAGACGTCGATCCGCACCACACCACAGAAGATATCGGCATTGTCATCGGCGAATGTTTCAAACAAGCTTTAGGCGATAAGGCTGGGATCGAACGCTTCGGGACAGCTTTTGTCCCATTAGATGAAACCTTGAGTCGGGTAGTGGTCGACTTATCCGGTCGCGCTTATCTCGTGTTTGAAGCTGAATTCGATAACCCCAAGCTTGGCGGCTATGATACGGAAGTCACCCAAGACTTTTTCCAAGCAATCGCCTTTGCTGGGGAATTCAATTTACACGCAACAGTTTTATATGGAAGAAACACGCACCACAAAATTGAAACCTTGTTCAAAGCGCTGGGTCGCGCCTTGCGTGCCGCGGTCAACTTGAACCCAGACGTGAAAGGTATTCCATCGACGAAAGGTGTGATTTGATGCTTGCAGTGATCGATTATGACACCGGCAACGTCCGCAATGTCAAAAAAGCCTTGGACCACCTCGGCATTGAAAACTGTTTAACTGCTGATCCTGAAGTGATCAAACAGGCCGATGGTTTGATTTTGCCAGGAGTCGGCGCCTTTGCCAAAGCCATGCAAGCGATCGCTTCGCGCAACTTGGTTGAGGTGTTGCAAACCCAAGCCCGCGCCGGCCAGCCGATGTTAGGGATCTGTTTGGGGATGCAGTTGTTGTTTGACCGTTCCGAAGAATTCGGCGAAACCCAAGGCTTAGGCTTATTACCAGGTGCGGTGGTCGCCATCCCCGAAAAACCAGGCTTAAAAGTGCCACACATGGGCTGGGATACCAATAATGGTCGAATCAATAATCGCTTTGGTCGCGTGTTCGACGGTGAAGCGACGTATTTCGTCCATTCTTATTACGTGCAAACTGCCGCTAAGAATATTGTGGCGACTTGTGACTACGGTGTGCAGATTCCCAGTGTGGTGCAACAAAACAATGTGGTGGGGATGCAGTTCCACCCAGAAAAAAGTGGTGCTGTCGGCTTAGCAGGCCTCAAAGCCTTTAAGGAGATGGTGGCAGATGCAGATTTTTCCCGCAATTGATTTGATTAACGGTCAATCCGTGCGCTTGTACCAAGGCGATTACGATCAAAAAACGACAATCTCCGCCGACCCCGTCACCCAAGCGCAAAGCTTTGAACAAGCTGGCTTGACCCATTTACACTTAGTGGACTTAGACGGTGCCAAAGCTGGGGAGCCCCAAAATCTTGCCACGATTGAAAAAATTCGCGCCGCGACGGATTTATTTATCGAAGTTGGCGGCGGCATTCGCACATTACAAACGATTGAAGCTTATTTAGCCAAAGGCATCGATCGCGTGATTTTAGGGTCAGTCGCATTAAAAGACCCGGAACTCACCAAAGCCGCCTTGCAACAATTCGGTCCAGACAAAATCGTCATCGGCATTGACGCCTTGCATGATCGCGTTGCCACTGAAGGTTGGCTGGAAGATTCCGACGTATCGTGTGCGCAACTGGTTGACGCGATGCAACAAGCCGGGGCCCAAACCTTTATCGTCACCGACATTGCCAAAGACGGGACGTTAAGCGGGCCAAATGTGCAAATGTTGGCAGACTTGCATCAACAATTTCCAGCTTTGACTTTTGTCGCTTCTGGGGGGATGCATGAGCCTTCAGACCTCACGCACCTTAAAGCCGCTGGCATCACCGTTGCGATTGTGGGCAAAGCCTTAGCGGCTGGGAGCATTACGTTAGCTGACCTGAAAGCATTGGAGGGATAACATGATCACCAAACGGATTATTCCATGTTTAGACGTCGACCAAGGCCGCGTCAAAAAAGGGGTCAACTTTGTCGATTTAACCGATGTTGGCGATCCTGCAGAAATTGCATCGGCTTATGAGCAACAAGGCGCTGATGAATTGGTATTTTTAGACATCACTGCTACTGTCGATCACCGCAAAACCATGGTCGACACGATCGAATCCGTCGCCAGCCTTGTCTTTATGCCATTAACGGTCGGCGGTGGCATCCATTCCGTCGACGACATGCAAGCCTTATTGAAAGCCGGCGCTGATAAAGTCTCCTTGAACTCCGCAGCTGTTCGGCAACCAGAACTGATCACGCAAGGCGCTGAAAAGTTTGGCCGGCAATGTATCGTCGTCGCTATCGATGTCCGCAAGCAAGGAGACAAATTTCAAGTTGTGATTGACGGTGGGCGTACGCCAGTGGATCTAGATGCAGTTGACTGGGCGAAACAAGTCGTCGAACTCGGCGCTGGAGAACTTTTGGTCACGTCAATGGATCAAGATGGCACCAAAGCCGGTTTTGACCTTAAGTTGTATCAAGCGTTAACTGATGCTGTGAATGTCCCGATCATCGCTTCTGGTGGTGCCGGCTCGATTCAAGATTTTACGGATCTCTTCACGGAAACCTCAGTAGACGCCGGCTTGGCCGCATCCGTGTTTCATTTTGGCGAGTTGACGATTCCTGAAGTCAAAGCAGAACTCAAAGAAAACGGGGTGTTAGTGCGTTGATCGATTTAGATTTTGATAAAGGCGATGGCTTAGTCACTGCCGTCGTCCAAGATGCCAACACCAAACAGGTTTTGATGGTGGCTTACTTGAATGAAGCAGCTTGGCAAAAAACCAATGCCACTGGCCAAACCTGGTTTTGGTCCCGCTCGCGCCAAGAACTGTGGCACAAAGGCGAAACGTCAGGCAATACCCAAGAGGTGCAAAGCATTGCCGTGGATTGCGATGAAGATTGCATTTTGATCACTGTCATCCCAGCCGGGCCTGCTTGTCACACTGGCCACACAAGTTGTTTTTACCGCGATGAAAAAGGAGTCGAACTCAATGGCTAAACAATCCTTACACGAGCTAGAAGCTGTGATCGCGGATCGCAAAGCCAATCCGATCCCAGGCTCTTACACCGATTACTTGTTTACCAAAGGGCTCGACAAGATCTTGAAGAAAACCGGTGAAGAAGCGACGGAAGTGATCGTCGCGGCCAAAAACGATTCGGATCCTGATTTAATTTTAGAAATCGCAGATCTTGCGTATAACGTTTTAGTCTTGATGGCTGAACGCGGCGTATCTGTCGACCAGATCCAAGCAGAACTGGCCAGTCGCATCGGCCCCAGTGATGTGAAGAAATTAAAAGAACGCCCGGCCATTAAAAAACTCTAGGAGGTTAGCCATGCTGAAGAAAACCATTGCTCAACTCGATCCTTATATCCCAGAAACCCCATTGGCTGACCTGGAAAAAGAAACTGGCGTCGCCAAAATCACCCGCTTATCCGCTAACGAAAATCCGTTTGGGACCTCACCAGCCGTCAAACAGGCGATTCAAAACTTTGACTTCACCACCACGCGGCTTTACCCAGATGGGGATGCCAATGCCTTGCGCCAAGCCGTGGCCGAAAAGCTCAATATTGATCCGGAACAATTGCTGTTTGGTTGCGGCTTAGACGAAGTGATCGAACTGACGGCGCGCACATTTTTGGAAGTCGGCGATGAAGTGGTGGAACCATGGCCGACTTTTGGCG
>CAKRHU010000054.1 GCA_934339215.1 uncultured Lacticaseibacillus sp. | reverse complement strand
CCAGTCATCGGCTGGATATTTGAAGGCTGAACGGTGTAAATATTATCGTCAAGCATCAACAGTTGATAGTTTTGATTTAGGTTCACGGCATAACTTAAGGAATCGGCATCCTCAGAAGCCTCATGCTGGTAACCGTCACTGAAGATCCTGCGCCAAGCTTCGGGTGAAATTTGAGTGGTTTTGTATTGTTCTTTGCCTTTGAATCGACGTGCCCAACCATCGTAAATATCGTGGTTGCCAGGGATGATCAAGACATGGATCCCTGCGTTTTGTAGGGGACGCAGGCGCTTGGCGATGCTTTTGGCACTGGCGAGTTCGCCATTGAGCGTCACATCGCCAGTGATGATCACGGCAGTCGGCTTTTGTTTCAAGGCTTCTTGGACGAAGGCATGAATCGCAACCGGTTGATCATTGAGGTCTTTGCCTGCCGCAGAACCTTTGATCAACTGCCAGGCGTGTTTTTGATCATGTAAACTCGGCGCGATAAAATGCGTGTCGCTGGTCACCCACAAAATCGGTTTGGATTCATTGGACAGTACGGGTTCATGATCAGTGCTTTGCGGATAACAAAAAGTCAGCGCCGCTGCAAAGCCGCACATGGCCACTAAACTTGCGATGATGGCAACCAAACGTTTCACGTGAAAACTCCCCTGACGATTCCCAGCGAGTTTCAAAACGTTTTTAGCCGGTCGGGTAGCATAGTTTGAGGCGTTGAGGCGGTTTTTACCTCGACATCTCAAACGCAGCTAGCTGTGTCGGCGTTGTTTTGAAACTCATGACGATTCCATTTTCTTCTATATATTGTAGCGCAGTATCGACCACAAGCCTAGACGAAACGCAGGGATAAGTTGGGTACAAGTCATTTTTCTTAGAGATGTTTCAAAGCTTCGCGCACCGCGAGTTTGGAAAGGTCTGGATGTGCTTGAATGAAGGCTTTTACCCATTGCGCATCATTTCTAGCATATTGCCGTAAGACCCAGCCAATCGCTTTTTGAATGAAGAACTCTTCGGTGGTTAAATCATACTCGATGGCTTGGGTGAGTAAGTTGACGTCAGTTTCAGATTTGGCAGAAAGTTGTAAGGTGATCGCCACGCGACGCAGCCAGAAGTCCGTCTGATCGTAAAACAGCGCCCAAACTTTCGGCATGTCTTCATAGTGATGTTGGAGATAGCGCCAAAAAATCGGTCGCAAGTTATCGACGGTATCCCACCAAGGTTTCACGGTGACATAACCAGCTAAAGTTTGGATGCCGTCAAAATCAAAGCGCGTGGCATATTTGCGCGCAAGGTCTAAGGCTGCGTATTGGTATTCACGCTCAGGCTTGGCATAAAGTTCAGCGAACGCTTCAAGCAGTTGGGTTTGGTCCCAGGCTTTCGCTTGTTGCAAAAGGGGCTTTTCTTGGGCTTTGCGTTCAGGCGATTTTAAGCCAACAAAGGGGAATTGATCGCGCATATAAGCGCGCATTGCTTGGGCATTTTGGGCGTTGCCAATGAATTGAAAATCTAACATAAGGACCTCCTAAGGGTTCAAATTTGCCAATTTGAACTTTTGTGGTTATCTTGAAGCGGGAGTGGGAAAGCAGGCCAACGTGAAGACGAAAATGACTTGGCGAGACTGGGTGTTGTTTGTTGCAGTGATCGGTGTGATCATCGGATTGGTGTGGCTATATATCCATCTTGAGAACTGAGCCCAATGGCTGGTTGTCAGCACCAGTTTCGTGACACTGATCGTCATCGACTGGCATGATTTAGTGACGCAATGGCGCAAGCTTTGGCCACTGCAAGTGAAATCGTGGTTGATTGCCTTGAGCCTGATGGTTGGGACAGTTACTGTCAGTCGCTTAGGGTTGCACTGGCGATTGACTGGATTATCTGGCTTTAATTTCGCTATCAGTGGTGAATTACCCAGCTTAATGGTGATCGGCTTGTTGGTGTGGCAAAAATATGAGCCACCGTTATTTACCGGCATGTCGCCATTATGGGTCGTGCTTTGGATGCTGGTCAGCCCATGGCCACAACCACAAAATATTTGGGGGTATTGGATCGTGGTGTATGGCTTGGTGTTGGGGATATTATGGTTGGCACGGCGACCTGGTGGGCTTTGGCTCAGCTTGCTGTTAATGAATGGCTGGTTGGTGGGGATGCTGTTTTGAGCGTAGCCAAGTCCATAATGAGCTTAATGCTACGATCAAGGAAATCATGGTGGTCAGGTGTTGGATCCAAGTGCCAGTGTACTGCACGGTTAAAGCAGTGGGATGGGCGCGGCCGACTTCGACGCCTAATAAACCGTTGACGTTTTGGACGCGATAAGTTTTGGTCATGGAACTGATCGTATAGCCTTTGTAGGCGATTTTTGGCAACAGAATCAAGCCAGATTTTCGCGATGTCGAGGTAATTTCGTAAGTTTCAGCGCCATTGGATTGTTGGCCGGTGCGCGTGCCAAACCCGGCCAAAGTGATCCCTGATTCGGCAGTGGCGAAGGTGTTACGGTGTTTATCTGTAGCGATCGTGGAACTGACGTTGGTCGGCAAATAATCATAAGTGCCGCCGATGGCATTGTTGGCGACGTTGGCATTTTTGTCGGTGATCACTAAAAGTCCTGCTTGGCCTTTGAAACTATCGACGACAGCATAGTTGAACGATACCGCTAAAATCGAAGCGACGATGATCAACATTCCTTGATGGTGATGGATCAGGCGCATGGCGAGCACCGCACTGAACAACGCCACGACCATCAATAAGCGCCATTCAAATTGCAACGTCGCCAAAAAACTATGCTGAATGATCGACCACAACATTAAATTACTCGACAAAATGAATAAGATCCACGTGGCGGCTGTCAGCCGGCGGTCGCTTTTTGAACTGGTTTTGAAGTGAAACAGCGCGTAAATCATTACCAATAAGGCTAATGGCCCGATACTAGGGCTGATTTTCGCCCAAACGCCACTGGCATTACTCAATGAGTTGCTCAGCAGCTTGGTCAATGAGAAGTTCAAGCCAACTGGCCATAACGCAGGCGCGCGACTGAGTTGGAGTTTTTGATAAGCCGTCTGTTCTAACATCGGTCCCGTGAGAAATAAGGTCAAAGTCATTGCAGTTAGCGCTGCGCGGACTTGCGTCAGAAATTGGCTTTTGCTGAGGCGATGTGCGATGGCACGATAAACGTCAAAGCCGATCATCAAAACTGTCGCGATGCCGGCAGACAAAGGATGAACGATAAACAAAATTGTCATGCCAATGGCCAATGTGCGCCAATGCGGATCAGGTTGTAAACTGCGATAAAAGCCCAACGCAACTAGGGGCAAAATCATGATGGCCAAACTTTCGCCGATATCTCCGCGCACGAATAAGTCGATCAAGCGGTAGGTGTTGGTGGTATACAATATGGCACCAAGTATTGCTTGTTGAGGCTTGAAAAGCTTGCGTGCACAGCCGTAAGCAATCAAAGCGGCGGTGATCGTCAACGTGAGTAAATACAAGTTGTATGGTAAGACGAAGCCGCCAAGTAGCGCCTTAAATAAGACAAAAGGCAACAAAGCCAATGAATTGTAGAAAATATCCACGGCATAGCCAAAGTCACCAGCCATACTCGGCAATACCCGGGGCAAGAAGTCGTGGTATTTTGTGACTGACGTGTAGTAGGCCAGCATTCGGGCTTTATGAAATAGGAAATCATCTTGATTATAAATTTTGCCCATGGTCAAAAAAGGCAGGCAGATGACGATCGCGATGACCAACAAAATCAAAAGATGCAGGGATGTTTGTTTTTTGGAAGTCAAATGGGGCCTCCTAACTGAAAAAGCGATTATTGTTTCATTGTAGCACGTGTCTTGAAAAGACGATGATATTAGGCCCTCGAATTGGCAAAGCGGATCACTGGTCGTTGTCGAACTTTTTGAAGCAGCGCTGATACATCTAGCTACGCTCAGCGAACTGAACCAAGCCGGGCTCAATTCGTTGCCTAGCAGCTAAATCCGCTTCAAAAAGCTCTGGGAATGTCGTGATTTTCGAAGCAACGTGGACAAGGCTAGCTACGCGTAGGCTACCCGGTCCACTAAATACGCTTCGGAAATCACTGGGAAACAAAAAAGCCGCCATGGGCTTGGCGGCAAAAGGTTGGGGTTATTACTATCACTTTGGAGGAGTGATGTTGAACCGGCGGGCACCGATTCAACGTTGAAAATGAAAAAGTGGGGTAGAAAAGAGGGGGTAGCTCGTTTCTATGTTGTAAATACTACCGGCGAAATGCGGCGAAATTGTGATCACAACGAGACCTTTTAACGTCAAAAAAATCCACCTCCGAAGAGATGGACTTTTAATTGACGAAATTAACGCTTCAACGTTGCGCCAACATAGTTGTACATGCCGGCTGGGCTGTAAGTGGCACCCTTCAAAGCAGGGTTAACTAGGTGAGCGGAGACACGTTGGTAAATAGGCACAACGCCTTGGTCCTTCATCAGGATCTGTTCAGCTTGCTTCAAGTCATCATAACGCTTGGATGGGTTCGTCGCGTCAGTAGTCTTGGAAGCTTCGATGAGCTTATCGTATTGAGCGTTAGACCATGAGCCGTCGTTGTAAGAACCACCGGTAGTGAACAGGTCAAGGAAGGAGATGGCATCTGGGAAGTCAGCAGACCAGCCAGTGATAACCATGTCGAAGTCCTTAGATGCAGAACGTGCTAAACGGGTCTTGAATGGTAAGGAGTTGATGGAGACCTTCAAACCATCGAGCTTTTGTAAAGCGTTTTGCAGGTATTCGGACATGCTCTTGGAAGCGTCAGTATCATCACCGTTCATGGCAACCGTTAAGCTGGTAATCCCAGCTTCTTTCTTACCTTCGTCCCAAAGCTTCTTAGCTTCAGCCAAGTTGTAGTCAGTGTACTTGCTGGTTTCGCCTTTGGCAGCGTCTTTAGCAAAGTCAACCGAAGAATCATCAGGATCGGAGAACAGGCCTTGTGGGGTCACCGTCTTGCCTGGGATCGAGGAGTCTTTGATGACAGACTTGATGAAGGCTTTGCGGTCGATGGCCATTGAGATGGCTTGACGGATCTTAACGTTCTTGAATGCAGGCACTTTCTTTTCATTCAGTTCAAGATAGAAAGTAGCGGATTCCTTCAAGCCTTTGTAGTCTTTGTTGGTCTTTGCTTGAGCGGCTAAGGAACCAGTCAAGCCTGCGTCATCAAGCTTGCCAGACTTGTACAAGTTGTTGGCAGTGGAAGGATCCTTGACCACTTGGGTCGTGATATTCTTAAGCTTGACGTTCTTGGCGTTCCAGTACTTCGGGTTCTTGGTTTCAGTCCAAGTGTTACCAGTACCATTCCAAGACTTCAGCGTGTAAGGGCCGTTGGTCAAAATGTACTTAGCTTGCGTCCCGTACTTCTTACCAGCCTTGTCGACCATGGTCTTAGATTGTGGGAAGAAGGCGGGGTTGACCATCATGGTGTTGAAGTAAGGCAAAGCCTTTTCCAAGGTGACTTGTAACTTGTAATCGCCAATAGCCTTAACGCCTAAAGTCTTAGCATCTTTCTTGCCAGCCATGATAGCGTCAGCGTTCTTGATGCCGGAGAAGAGGTAAGCATATTGAGACTTGGTCTTTGGATCAACCGTGCGTTGCCAGCCGAAAACGAAATCTTTAGCCGTTACGGCTTTGCCGTTAGACCAAGTAGACTTACGCAAGTCGAAGGTATATGTTTTACCATTGTTTGTTGGCTTAGCCACAGACTTAGCCAAAGCTGGTTCAAGTTTAGTGCCGTTATAGCGGTACAAACCTTCCATAGTATCAACTAATTGTTGACCACCGATAACATCGGTGTTGGTGGATGGGTCCATGGTGGAAATCACATCGCCAACCATCCGAGTCCAAGTGTTGCTCTTTGTTGCTTTGTCGCTGCTAGAAGAGGATTTGCCCCCGCAAGCGGCAAGTAAGGCGGCGGATGCTAATAATACGGCGCCGGCCGTCATGCCTTTTTTCATCTTCATAAGTGTGCCCCCTAATGTTTATGGTCCTTAATTTAGATTAAAATTGAATGAAAGTCAATGGTAAAATCAAATTTTTGCCCATAAAAATGTCACAAACCATTCATATTTGTCTAAAATTCAAAACCAGGTGTCGGCTAATCTCGCTATTATATGCGCGAGATACGAAAAATGAGATAATTTTCCAGTTTTTGTTCTCTTTCGTTTCTCATAAATAAAAACAGCCTCATGCTCGAGACTGTTGGGTGATCATATTGAGTTCCACTTGCACGGCACGCTGATAGGTGACGCCGAATTTGTCGAGATGGACCATCAAATAATACAGGCGATAGAAGTGTTGGCGTTGTTCAAAGCCTGCATCTAATGGATACTGACTCGCATAACCGCGATAAAAGTCTGAAGTAAACCCGCCAAATACTGTGGTGATGCCTAAATCAAATTCCCGATCGCCATACCAAGCGGCAGGGTCGATCAAAGCAGGGCGGCCGTCTTGTAAGAACATATAATTGCCTGACCATAAATCGCCATGTAATAAAACTGGTTGGCTATGATGTTGACTTAAGCTTTCGATGATCTGCTCACGTGCGGTTAGAAACTGTGCGCGTTGGTCGTCCGCCCATAATTGTTTATTTAATAAACTCGCGTCCAACACATCTAAGCGTTGATTGACGAAACTTTGCGTCCAAGAGTCACTCCAAGCATTGGCAAAACTGACGCTGGTGCCAGCATAAGGCTGACTGAAACCGAAGCGGCCAGTCGGGCTTTTGAATTGGTGGAGTTGCGCCACTAAATGCCCGAGGTCGGCTTGTGATCCGGCGCCTTGTGGTAAGTAATCTAAAACTAAATACGCATCGCCGTAGATCTGACCATGCGCGATCACATGCGGTGCGGTGATGTCAGCTTGTTGAAAAGCCTGCAGCCCGGCGACTTCGCCAGCATAAAAACTAGCCGGTTGGCCGGTTTGCACTAATAGGAAATAATCTTGTTTGGCAGCAGTCAGATGATACGCTTGATTGACGTCCCCACCAGGGATCGATGTGACGGTGGTGATTTCTGGTAAGGGTAATTTTGAAAGCCATTTTTTGTCCATGAGCAAATTCCTTTCATTAGAACAAGCGTTTGGTATATCATAGAAACATACGGGAGGTGCCAAAATGTTAAAACAGTGTACGTATGAGTCGCCACTTGGACAAATGACACTTTTAGCTGATGATACCGGACTTTACGGCGTGTGGTTTGATGGGCAAGCGTATTTTAGCGGTCAATTTGATTTGAGCACGATCGCGACTGGCGATAATGCGGTGTTGCAACAAACACGCGCCTGGTTGTCGGCGTATTTTGAAGGTCGTGAATTGAAGCGGCCCGCTTTACATTTTAACGGCACGCCATATCGGCAGTCCGTACAACAAGCGCTGTGTGACATTCCACGTGGGCAAGTGGCGACCTATCAACAACTCGCTGATCGACTTGGTGCCACGCTCGGCCATAAAACCGCAGCGCGTGCCATCGGTGGCGCCGTTGGGCATAATCCGCTGAGCGTGATCGTGCCATGCCATCGTGTGGTCGGGACTAATGGTTCCATGACCGGATACGCCGGTGGCTTGTGGCGGAAAGTGGCCTTGCTCAAACTCGAAGGCGCTAGCGATCGAGTGAAATCGTAAAGTAGTTATTGTCTCCGCGGTATTTGGCGATCGAATATTCCAACGGTTGATGATCCTTGGTTTGGCCGTATGTATGGAAGTAAAAAATCGGCGCTCCTGTGTTCACATTCAATAAACTGGCAGTGGTTTCGTCTGCGGCCAGCACCTCTAGTTTACGTTCGATATGCGTGATCGTTAACCCGCGTTGATCTAATTCTTCATATAGAGAGGCGTTGGCAAAGTCGATTTGATCAAAATCATCCAGCCCAGCCCGCGTTAAGTATGTGGTGACCAGCACCACTGGCTGATCGTCGGCAAAACGTAAACGCAACAGTTTGTAGACTTTGGCGCCTTCGTCTAATTGTAAGGCGTGTTGGACTTCGGCGTTGGCCACTTCTTCATGGAAGTACAACACGGTAGTTTTAGCAATCACTCCGTTTTGCGCCATTTCACTATCGAAGTTGCGAATCACATGGGTAAATTCTTGGGCCAGTTTGGTTTGGCG
>CAKRHU010000053.1 GCA_934339215.1 uncultured Lacticaseibacillus sp. | reverse complement strand
GTGGAAATATCTTTGAGGCCGTCGCCAGCAAAAGGCGTGCCTGCTTGATAGGTAAAACTTACATGGTCGAATGTAATGTCCAAAGCGCCTTTGCCAGTCCTTCCTCATCTAAATACCCTGCCGGCATTTTCACGCCGCGCTTGGCTAACGCATTTTTTAATTTCTCTGGGTATGGCACATCTAACCCCAGGTGCAACAAGGCTTCCCCATGTTGGAAAATTTCTGCTGGGGTGCCGATTTCTTTGACTTGGCCGTCATCTAACAACAGCACGTGATCAGCGCCTGCCGCTTCATCGATATCATGGGTGATCGATAACACCGTCAAGTCTTGCTGCTTTCGCAATTGTTTGATCAAGTCGATGATCTCCAAGCGCCCAGCTGGATCGAGCATCGATGTCGCTTCATCTAAAATAATAATATCTGGGCGTTGCGCGACGATGCCAGCAATGGCTACCCGCTGTTTTTGCCCACCAGAAAGGCGCGCCGGCTCCCGCGTGGCAAAGTCTTGCATATTTACCGCAACAAGGGCTGCTTGCACCCGAGTGAGCATTTCAGCGCGTGGTACCGCCCGATTTTCCAATCCAAAGGCCACATCATCTTGCACGGTAGCACCGACAAATTGGTTGTCCGGATTTTGAAAGACGATCCCGACTTTGGCTCGGATATCCCAAACCGTTTGCTCAGTGAGCGGCATCCCTGCCACCGTTACCGTTCCAGATTCCGGCGCCAACAAGCCGTTGATATTTTTGGCCAGCGTGGACTTCCCACTACCGTTATGGCCGATGATCGCCCACCATTCCCCAGCAGGCACCGCAAACGAGACGTCATTTAACGCCGGTTTGGTCGCTTCTGGATATGAATAACTGAGATGTTGAATGTCGATCGCGTTTGCCAAGCGTCAACGCCCCTTTCGTGCTTTTCTACTGTCATATCATACCATATTATTCCCTGAGACTAACAGTGACATTCACCCTGTCACTGTCCACCATCAAGAATCAATTGATATCGCTTGCATAATGCTAAAACAAACCAACAAAGTCAACGGATTGGCACAATCTCCGTCTGTTGCACACACTTGGTAATACTGTGCTTGTTCGGCCCATGACCGTTGTCCGGCAGTTGACATGATCTGTCCATTTGCATGCAGGTAGTCCGACAGTGTGGCAGTGAGTTGAAATTGGGACGGAAGCTGGCCGCCGGTGCATATTGAGAAGGCTGTTAGCGACTGGTCGCTTACAGCCTTCTGCAAGTCGAGATCCACTTTGGCAATGAGCGTAGCGAATTGTCAAAGTTAGCTCGGCTGAGGACCCTCTATATGCACCGGTGAGCCAGCTGGAGTCCCAATTTCAACTCACCACCCCCAACGCAAAAAGCGGCCAGCCCGTAAAGGCTCACCGCTTAATTTTATGTACAAAAAAATCATTCAATGATGGAGACACCAGTTACCTGGTGCTCGCAAGCTAGACTAAGCTATCACACATGGGATAGCCACCATCTCAAACGCTCCATCGATCAAATGACCAAAGTGTTGTGGCCACGAGGGTCACAACGGTTTTGAAAAGGTGATCACCGTTGCCGGCGAATCACTTAATGTTAATGGTTAATCGTCGCGCTACGCAGACCAACGGACTTGCGTGTAAGGCATCTCGACTGCGGCACGGCTTCGCCGCACCTTGCCAAGCTGCCTTACACACAGTCCTAAGTACGGTCTGCTTCGCGCTGGTTTGAATTAAACTAATTCCAAAATAACCATTGGGGCTGCATCGCCGCGGCGAGGTGCAGTCTTCAGAATGCGGGTGTAACCACCATTGCGTTCTGCGTAGCGAGGGGCAACGTCTGCGAACAATTTCTGCAATGCAGATTGAACCACAACCGTGTCGCCATCTTCTTTAACATCAGCGATCTCGTTGCGCAAGTATGCTGCGGCTTGACGACGTGCGTGCAAGTCGCCGCGCTTACCAAGCGTGATCATCTTTTCAGCGGTGGAGCGAACTTCCTTAGCGCGAGCTTCGGTCGTCGTGATCCGTTCATGGATCAAAAGATCCGTGGTGAGATCGCGAAGCAAAGCCTTACGTTGGGAGCTAGTCCGGCCTAATTTACGGTAACTCATGAGTGTTTTGCCTCCTTTTTACAGATTAGTCTTCGGTGCGCAGGCCTAAGCCAAGGTCGCTAAGCTTATTCTTAACTTCCTCAAGTGACTTACGACCTAAGTTGCGGACCTTCATCATATCGGCTTCTGTTTTGTTAGTCAGCTCTTGCACGGTGTTGATGCCAGCGCGCTTCAAGCAGTTGTAAGAACGAACAGACAAGTCGAGCTCTTCGATGGTCATCTCAAGCATCTTTTCCTTGTGAGTTTCTTCTTTTTCAACCATGATTTCAGCGTTCTTGGCTTCATCCGTCAAGTTGACGAAAATATCCAGATGCTCGGTGAGGATCTTCGCAGCTAAGCTGATTGCTTCACGCGGATTGATCGAACCATTGGTCCAAACATCCAACGTCAGCTTGTCGAAGTCGTTACGCCGGCCAACTCGGGTGCTTTCGACTTGATAGTTGACCCGACTGATTGGGGTGAAAATCGAGTCGATCGGCAAAACCCCGATTGGCATGTCATCGACTTTATTTTGATCAGCTGCCACATACCCGCGGCCGGTTTTGACCGTCATCCGGACGTGGAAGCGACCCCCTTCTGCAACCGTACAAATGTACTGCTCAGGATTGAGCACCTCGACATCACTATCAGAAACGATGTCTGCAGCCGTAACGGTGGCTGGGCCGGCTACGTCGATTTCGACCGTCTTGTCTTCATCTGTGTTCATCTTCAAAGCAAGCTTCTTGATGTTCAAGATGATTTGGGTCACGTCTTCAAGCACACCATCGATGGTGGAGAACTCATGGAGTACCCCATCGATTTGGATGTTGCTGACGGCTGCCCCAGGCAATGAGGACAAAAGGATCCGCCGTAGCGAATTGCCCAGTGTGGTGCCATAGCCGCGTTCGAGCGGTTCTACGACAAACTTACCGTAGTTGGTGCTTTCGTCAACTTTGGTGATGTTTGGCTTTTCAAATTCGATCATCTAAGTCTGTACCCCTTTCAAAACGAGAAGTGAAGTTTTGCATACCCAGCCAAACGGCCGAAGGGTAAGATTTACACACGACGACGCTTTGGAGGACGAGAGCCGTTATGTGGCACTGGGGTGACGTCGCGGATCGCGGTCACTTCAAGACCAGTCGCTTGAAGGGAACGGATCGCAGCTTCACGGCCGGAACCTGGGCCCTTAACAGAGACTTCAACGGACTTCATGCCATGTTCCATGGATTCCTTTGCTGCGGCTTCAGCGGCCATTTGGGCTGCGAAAGGCGTAGACTTACGGGAGCCCTTGAAACCAAGAGCGCCAGCAGAAGACCAAGCAATCGCGTTACCGCGAGGGTCGGTGATCATGACCAGCGTGTTGTTGAAAGTTGAGTGGATATGCGCCACACCAGATTCAACGTTCTTACGAACTCGACGCTTACGAGTTGTTTTACGTGCTGCCATCGGGATGTATTCCTCCTTTACCTAATTATTTCTTTTTACCGGCAATGGTAGTTTTCTTACCTTTGCGGGTGCGTGCGTTGTTCTTGGTGTTTTGACCACGAACAGGCAAGCCACGACGATGACGGATCCCACGATAGGAACCGATTTCCATCAGACGTTTGATGTTCAAGTTTACTTCACGACGAAGATCGCCTTCAACCTTGACTTTGTCAACAGCTGCGCGGATCTTGTCTTCTTGATCTGGGGTGAGGTCTTCTTGGCGGACGTTTTCTGGAACGCCGGCTTCAGCCAGGATCTTTTGTGCGGTGGTCTTGCCAATACCGAAGATATAGGTCAAGGCGATTACGATTTGCTTACCACGTGGTAAGTCGACACCTGCGATACGAACCATACGATGGACACCTCCTAATATAGTAGTTTAGATTAACCTTGGCGTTGCTTGTGTTTCGGGTTTGCAGAGCAAATGATCATGACGCGGCCTTTGCGGCGTACGACTTTGCAGTGCTCGCACATCTTTTTGACGGATGGACGTACTTTCATTGTAAATAGCCTCCTCTAAGGATTCGTGAGCTCACTAACTGCTGGCAATTACTTGAAACGGTAAGTGATGCGGCCTTTGGTCAAGTCGTATGGCGATAATTCAACCGTCACGCGATCGCCAGGCAGAATGCGGATGTAGTGCATCCGGATCTTCCCAGAGACATGCGCCAAAATGGTCGCGCCGTTTTCAAGTTCGACTTTAAACATCGCGTTGGGTAAAGTATCCACCACGGTGCCTTGAATTTCAATTACATCGTCTTTTGCCACTAAATAATTCCTCCTAAAATTCTGGAACACAACGTGCGAAAAGGGTGAGGCCTAGGGCACTCACCGCACATACCGCGATATTGTACCACATAATTTATGCGTTGACCAGACCGGATCGTGCAAAAGACGAAGTCATCTACTTTGCAACTGCGGCCAGGATCTTTTTGATTTCGGCGAAAACCAAGTCGATATCTTGGTCACCATTGACGGTGTACAAGAGATTGCGCTGCTTGTAGAAGTCCAGCAATGGTGTGTTCATTTCGATGTTTACTTTGAGGCGGTTCTTGACCGTTGCCGGCTTGTCGTCGTCACGTTGGAAGAAAACGTGTCCACCACAGTTATCACAAGTACCTTCGACCTTGGTTGGGTTGTAGATCTTGTGGTAAGTGGCGCCACAGTTCTTACAAATGTAGCGACCTGACAAGCGTTCGATCAACTTCTCAGGGGCAACATCGATATTGATCACGGCATCAACAGGCTTGTTGATGTCAGCTGTCAAAGTTTCCAACGCTTCTGCTTGCGCAATGGTGCGGGGGAAACCGTCGAGCATGTAACCAGCATCAGTATCTGGCTTGGCTAAGCGTTCCTTCACGATACCAACAGTTACTTCGTCTGGGACGAGGGAACCAGCATCCATAAAGGCTTTGGCTTTTTGGCCAAGTTCAGTTCCGGCAGCCATGGCTGCGCGGAACATGTCACCAGTAGAAATATGGGCGATCGGATAAGCTTGTTCGATGCGCTCTGCTTGAGTGCCTTTACCAGCACCAGGAAGTCCCATTAAAATGAGATTCATTGGATTTGCCTCCGTTGATTGGCAGAGGGAAGTTAGCCGGATGGCCATATTCCCGCTACCATTATCGTTTACTCGTCGAGCTGCTTGACGCAACAGCGCTGCCTAGAAGCCATGCTGTGCTCTGACAAAAAGCGTCAAAGCCCAGCCTGGCTTCTAGTTGCGCTTAAGGGCGCGTCAATCAGCTCTGGGGTTAGTCTTTGATCAAGTCGCCTTGGATGAAGCCGACATATTCGCGCTTCATCAGCAACCCATTCAACTGCCGGACTAATTCGATGGCCGTCATGACGACGATCAACAAGCTAGTCCCGCCCAGCCCGATGGATTGTGGCAGGTTCCAAAGCATTGACGCCAATTGTGGCAACAAGGCGATGACCCCTAAGAACAATGCACCGACTGTGGACAGTCGCATCAAGAGACCAGACAAATACTTTTCAGTCTCTTTACCTGGCCAAACGCCAGGAATGTAACTTCCTTGCTTGGTCAAGTTCTCGGCGACTTTTTCAGGGTTGACCTGAACAAAGGCGTAAAAGAACGTGAACAAGACGATCAAGACGGTGTAAACCGCGATCCCAGCAGGCTTTTGCATGCTGAAGATGTTGGTCATGACCTGATACCAGGTATCTTCAGAGTGGTTCGCCTGGAAAGCCATTAAAATGGTTTGCGGCGTCACAATGAAGGAACTGGCAAAGATCACTGGGATAACCCCAGCAACGTTGACTTTCAACGGCAAGTAAGAATTACTCCCCGCTGCCGTCACCCGGCGCGTGTATTGGATCGGGATCTTGCGGTTGGCTTGTTGAACCCAAGTGACAAAGATAACGACCAACAACACAATGACAACCAATGCAACTAAGAACAAAGCCCCAGTCAACTTATCATTGTTATTGGTGATGTTGTCTTGCCAAAGTTCTTGGATCCCACTTGGCAGCCGTGCAATGATCCCGGCAAAAATGATCATGGACACGCCGTTGCCGACGCCTTTGTCGGTGATCTGTTCACCCATCCAAGTCAGGAGCATCGTGCCCCCAGTCAGGATGATACCGATGGTGACATAAGTCTGAATCGTCGGATTTTTAACTAAGCCCAACGAGCTTAACTGCTGGAAACCAGCGGTAATGCCGATGGCTTGGAAAAATCCGAGGAAAATGGTCAAGTAACGCGTCACTTGGTTCAGCTTGCGTCGCCCGACTTCCCCTTGTTTGCTCCATTCAACAAACTTCGGCACGATATCCATTTGGAGCAATTGGATAACGATTTGAGCCGTGATGTATGGTGAAACCCCCATCGAGAAAATCGAGTAGTTCGACAACCCACCCCCACTGACTGTATCCAGCAGTGGAATCAGGCCGGTTGCGCTGATGTTCGTCAAAGCCTTCGCATCAACGCCAGGAACCGAGATCTGCGCGCCTAACCGATAAACCAGCAAAACGCCTAAGGTGAACAAGATCTTATTGCGGATCTCTTTGACCTTGAGCGCGTTTTTGAGGGTTTTCAGCATTAGATCACCTCAATAGAACCGCCTGCTGCTTCGATTGCTGCTTGAGCAGCTGCGGAGAATTTGTCAACTTTGACGTTTAACTTCTTCTCCAACTTACCGTTAGCCAGTAACTTGATACCGTCTTTTTCGTTTTTAACTAAGCCGGCTTCAACCAACACGGTGTTGGTGATTTCTTGGCCGTCTTCAAAACGGTTCAAGTCGTTGACGTTGACAACGGCATAAACTTTACGGTTGATGTTGTTGAAACCGCGTTTTGGCATACGACGGAACAATGGCATTTGGCCACCTTCAAAACCCAAACGAGTCTTGCCGCCTTGACGCGCCAATTGGCCCTTTTGACCTTTACCAGCGGTTTTACCTTGGCCGCTAGAAGTCCCACGGCCAAGACGCTTACCGTGTTGGCGGGAACCTGCAGGGGCTTGTAATTCATGCAACTTCATGCTTGGCACCTCCTTGTGATGATTTTTAGTCTTTGATTTCTTCTACGGATACCAGATGAGAGATCTGGAAGATCGCACCACGAGTAGCCGCGTTATCAGGCTTGATAACTGAGCTGGAGATGCGGCCAAGGCCGAGTTCCTTGACGATTTTGCGTTGCTTAGGCAGGCGGTGTACGGCACTACGAGTCAACGTAATTTTCAATTGAGCCATAATGTGTCCTCCTAGTCTTTCAAGTGAGATGCAGAAACGCCGCGCAAGTCTGCGACCATTTCGACAGTCTTCAATTGCTTGAGACCTTCGACAGTGGCGCGGATCATGTTGATTGGCGTGTTGCGGCCAAGGGACTTGGAGGTAACATCGCTGATACCTGCAAGTTCCATAACGGCACGGACAGCGCCGCCGGCTGCGACCCCAGAACCTTCAACAGCAGGCTTAAGTAAAACCTTGCCGGCGCCGAAGTGACCAATCACTTCATGCGGGATCGTCGTACCAACGATAGGTACTTCGATCAAGTTCTTTTGCGCGTCATCAACCGCTTTGCGGATAGCTTCTGGCACTTCTTGAGCTTTACCAGTACCGAAGCCAACGTGACCATGCTTGTCACCGACGATCGCAATGGCTGCAAAACGCAGACGACGACCACCTTTAACAACTTTGGTGACCCGGTTGATCGCAACAACGCGATCTTCTAAGTCCAATTGGGATGGATCAATATATGATGCCATGTGGTGTTTATCCTCCTTTGTATTAGAATTCGAGGCCGTTTTCACGTGCTGCTTCAGCTAAAGCTTGCACGCGACCATGGTAGAGATAACCACCACGATCAAAGACGACAACTTTATGACCGGCAGCAACGGCACGTTGAGCAACCAAGGCGCCAACTTTGGCAGCTTGTTCAGTCTTAGTACCTGTTACTTCTGAATCAAGAGAGGAGGCACTTGCTAACGTCACACCCGCTACGTCATCAATTAATTGCGCGTAGATGTTTGTATTAGAACGGAAAATGTTCAAGCGTGGGCGTTCGCTCGTACCAGAAATCTTACCCCGGACACGTGCGTGACGCCGTTGCCGAGTTTTGTTTTTATCTGGCTTGGAAATCAC
>CAKRHU010000052.1 GCA_934339215.1 uncultured Lacticaseibacillus sp. | reverse complement strand
CGGATCGATTTTTTGAAGAATGGCGCCGCGGTGCGCACCGGCAAGAAACCGGTGTCTAGCCTTGGGGTGCGTGCGATTTCCAAACATCGCTTGGAAGTGGACTTGCAACAAGCCAATCCTTATTTAACTGAGATCTTAGCGGACACACCGCTGTTGCCGATCAACCAGAATTTTGCGCAAAAATGGGGCAAAGACTATGGCAGCAATGCCACGCGTGCGCTTGCCAATGGGCCCTATCGGATCACCAACTGGTCTGGGACGGCGGACACCACTTGGCGTTATGTGAAAAATCCAACGTATTATCACGCCAAACGTATCCAAATCAAAAGTATTGATTTCATTTCTCAAGCTGACACCACCAAGGCGGCCAAACAATTTGCGGCAGGCAAGTTTGATTATGCCGGGTTGTCGCCACAACAAGTCCCAAGTTTTAAAGGCTCAAGACAATTAAAGACCCAGCGCACGACCACTGAAGCGTTACTTTTCTTCAACACGACCACTGGGCCGACGACGAACACCGCGCTACGCAAAGCCATTGCCCAAGCGTTTGATAAGCATAGTTTCACTCAAGCGCATTTGCGCGATGGGGCGCAACCACTTAACGGCCTGGTGCCAGCAGGCTTGACGATGATGACCAATGGCCATGAGTATCGCGCCGCCACCGGAGAGCTATTGCCTTATAACTTGTCTAAGGCTACTGCGGAATGGAACCGGGCCAAAAAACAAATGGGTATCAATCATTTGAATTTGACGTTAACCATCGCCAACAATGACACTGCCAATTTAACCGCGACTTATTTGGCTGGCCAATTGGAACACAACTTACCTGGTTTAAACATCACCATCAAAAAGGTGTCCTTGCAACAGCGCGTGGCGTTAGAAACCGCCGGTAAATTTGAGCTGGTCTTTTCGACTTGGTCACCAGCGGATTCAGACCCGATGAATTTGTTGGCTTTTTATCAAACTGGTAGTCGCTTAAATATCACTGGCTTTTCCGATGAGAAATTCGATCAAATGGCCAAAAAAATTGAAAAAGCGGGGACTCATCCCGCCAAGCGCCTTGCGTTGGCGCAACAAGCAGAACGCTATTTAATGACGGAACAAGTACCAGCAACAGGCGTCTTTCAAGATGGCTCAGCTTACTTATTAGATGATGGCATCAAACAATTTCCAATGATGCCAAGTGGGGCAATCAATTACGAGTATGTGCGCACCCATTGAAACGAGCCGGTCGCTATGATTGCGGCCGTTTTTTTGATGCCGATTAGCCACAACCAACTTTCAGAAAATGGCTTGAAGTGGTAGGCTATAAGTTAGTTTACCCGAGAAATTCGGGCATGTAAGGAGTAATGACCCATGAGTTCTAGTCCAGAAAGCCAGACCCGTATCATGCCATCGCATCACCATCATATGAATATCCGCTGGCATACGTTTGCCCAAGAAGATCGCCCGATCACTGACGCGAGTTTAAGCGAACGGGCGGCGTTAGTGGGGCGTGTTGGCATATTGATGCTCAGTTGTGGGACTGGGGCTTGGCGGGTGCGCGCCGCCATGGACACCATCGCGCGGAATTTAGGCTTAACGTGTGCTGCCGATGTCGGCTTGACCAGCTTGAGTTACACCTGTTTTGAACATGGACATCATTATTCACAAACCTTGTCGCTACCAGCCAGTGGTGTGAATACTGACAAGTTGACAGCAATGGAAGATTTTGTGGATAACTTTGCCGGCAATTGTTTAACCATGACGGATAAAGAAATTCATGATCGCTTGGATGCCATTGCCTCAAAACCCGGCAATTTCTCCGCACTGCAAGTCGGCTTAGCTTCAGCGCTTGCTTGTGCGGCCTTTGTGTTTTTGCTCGGTGGCGGGCCGATCGAAATGTTTTGTTGTTTCTTTGGCGCAGGGGTTGGCAACTGGTTGCGCCGGATCATGGGCGGGCACAAAATGACGGTGATCGCTTCGACTGCGGTATCCGTGGCAGCAGCGTGTGTGGTGTACTTGATCGTTTTTCGGATTTTGAAATTGATGTTTGGGGTATCGCAAGCCCATGAAGCCGGCTATATCGGCGCAATGTTGTTTGTGATTCCCGGGTTTCCGTTCATCACTTCGGGCCTGGACATCGCCAAACAAGATATGCGCTCAGGCTTGGAGCGCGGCACCTTTGCGATCATGGTGATCACCGTGGCCACCTTAACCGGCTGGGTCGTGGCCATGATCGTACACTTACAACCGCAAAACTTTATTGAATTAGGCCTCGGTCCGATTGCACTTTGTTTATTACGACTGTTGGCGTCATGGTGTGGGGTGTTCGGCTTTTCGATTATGTTCAACTCCCCAGTGAAAATGTCGGCGATTGCTGGCATCATCGGCGCGTTAGCCAATACGTTGCGTTTGGAGTTAGCTGGATTTGGAATGCCGGCAGCAGTGGCAGCGTTCTTAGGCGCTTTGTTGGCGGGGTTGTTGGCCAGTCCGTTGAATCGACGTTTAGGGTATCCGCGGATCTCCTTGACGGTACCATCAATCGTGATCATGGTGCCTGGGCTTTATATGTATCGCGCGATGTTTAACTTAGGTCTTGATAGTTTAGGCGTCGGCGCCAGTTGGATGGTCAAAGCGTTGTTGATGGTCGTCGCGTTGCCACTAGGACTCGCTGCGGCGCGGATCTTAACGGATCGCTCTTGGCGGCATATTGGATAATTCAAGATCGGCTTTGGCCGGTCTTTTTTTAACAAAAGTTGAAATTAAAAATATTTAATTGTACGCAATGTGTGATGACACGTTTCGACAAGTTTTGTTGTATGGTACGATAAGCATACTGAACTTGGGAGAATAGACGAATGATCAGACTTTGGGGACAACCGAAATATGCCGCAGCCACTGGTAAACTGGCTGGCTATGAATTATTCTTACGTGAAAAGCCAACCGCTGATGGGCAGTGGCAACTGCCAGCGGACTTTAGCAAATTTTCGCCAGGGACCATGGCCAATTTGATCGGTGCAACCTTAAAGACTTTGCCCAAAGATTTTGAATTGGTGTCGTTTAACCTAGATCAAGAGCAATTCATTGATCCGGCTTACACGACGCTATTAGTGGCGGTGCAGGCGCAACTCGATTATGCGTTAGTGATCGAATTGACCGAACGCCGCGGAAACGGGGATCAAACGGTTGAACTCAGCGATTTAGTGGCCGCGGCCAAGCAATTTCAAGCAGCCGGCTTGCGAGTTTGTCTAGACGACGTTGGCACCGGTGAAAATCAAACCGCTTTAGTCGATGCGTTGGATCCATTTGTCAGTGAATACAAATACGCTTTGCAAAATGTGCGTGGAAAATTATCCTTGGCAGAAGTGGCTGCTCAAGTGACGCTTTGGCGGGAACGTGCAGCGCGGTTGCATAAACGCTTTGCCTTAGAGGGCTTTGAAAATCCTGAAGATGTGCGCTTGATCCAGGCGTTTTCACCGGATCTGGTGCAAGGATATTACTTTGGCCGCCCACATACGCTGCCGATCGCGGCAGATTTTAAACCGATCAAGTAAACGGCTGCGGCCGTTTTTTATTACCGGCGGGTTTGTGCAAGCGGTTGACGCTTTGTGATGACAGGTTCACACTAATGGTATTGTGGTTAAAGGGGTAGCACATTATGGAAATTGTGATCATTGGTTGTACACATGCAGGTACAGCGGCAGCGCAGGCCATTTTACAAAGTCATCCAGAACATCATGTGACGATTTTTGAACGGCATGATGAGATCAGTTTTTTAGCTTGTGGCGTGGCGCTGTATTTAGGTGGGACCGTCGACGCGTTGACCCAATTGCATTACCAAACCCCACAAGCTTTGCGCAAGCTTGGTGCGACGGTTTACTTACACCATAATGTGCTCAAAATTTCCGTGGTCGCGCACACGGTGGTTGCCCGCGATATGCAAAGTCAACAAGAACGCACCGTGCATTATGATAAGTTGATCATGGCGACTGGTGCGCGCCATAGTTTGCCGCCGTTGACTGGGGCGGACGCTAAGCGGGTGTTATTGTGCAAAGATGCCAAAGAAGCCGAAGTCGTTAAAACTAGCGCAGAAGAAGCAGTGGATATTGCCTTGATCGGTGGCGGGTATGTTGGCGTTGAGTTAGCTGAGGCATATGCGCACACTGGGCATCAGGTGACGATTTTTGAATCTGGTGCGCAACTGTTGCGCAATTATCTTGACGCGGACAATGCGACCACCGTGGCTAAACGGTTGACGGATAATGGGGTCACCGTACATTTGAATACGCCAGTGCGTGCGTTTGTCGATGTGCCAGATCATGTGGGCTTGCGCACGCGCGCAGGTGAGTTTACTTTTGATCTAGCAGTAGCAACCACCGGCTTCACCCCATCAACGACCTTGGTTGAAAATCAATTGACTTGTGATCGCCATGGCGCCTTAGTCGTCAATGAATTCGGTCAAACCAGCGATCCTGACGTCTTTGCGGCAGGAGATTGTCGGACGAGTTTGTTTAACCCCACTGGCCAACCTGCCTATATTCCATTGGCTTCTAGTGCTTTGCGCCAAGGCGCGTTAGCCGGGCTGAACGTTTGTGGGGAAGCGCGCTTGGATTATGGCACGCAAGCTACCAGTGCCATGATGTTATTCAATTTGTGTGTGGCCAGCACCGGGTTGACCCATGCGGCAGCTAGTCGCGTGGTGGGCTTGCGGCCGCACACCATCACGTGGCATGGTACTTGGCGGCCGACCTTTATGCCCGAAACGAGCAAACTGACGATCACATTGGTGTACGATCGCTTGTCCCGGCGGATATTAGGCGCGCAATTATTATCAACTCATGAAGTCGCGCAAAGTGCCAACGCCTTATCCATTGTGATTCAAAATAATAATACGATCGATGACTTGGCGGTGGTGGATATGCTGTTTTCACCACACTTCAATGAACCGAACAATTATTTGAATCAAGCGGCGAGTTTGGCGATCGCACATGAACGCGAAGCTGGATTTCAAACACCGGTTTTTACCGCGCTTGGCGCTAGAGGACGAAAGTAAACGTGTGGCCTAAAAATGGGGCATCGACTGATTGCAGCCGGTGCCTGATTTGGTTTGGCAAGATATAAGCGCAGATGATGGCCAATCAGGTTGTTGGCGCTGTCGAGTCATATGGTCCCTTTGGCTATCGTCACATTGTCTACAAATTGTAACCTCTATGCAATCTGTTGGGACCGTTTTTTTCTTATAATCGCCTTAGCGGAGGTGTGCGCATGACACGGGTGATCGCATTAGGGGATATTCACGGACAAATGGCGGTGTTTGATCGCCTGCATCAAATTCAACAAGCGTATCCAGATGCGTTGACGGTGTTTATTGGGGATTACATCGACGGGCACGTGCAAGGTTTTGATGCCTTACAAGCAGTGCGTGCAGAAAGCTTGGCGCGACCTGATCAGACAATCGTGCTA
This sequence comes from uncultured Lacticaseibacillus sp., assembly GCA_934339215.1. Lineage (GTDB taxonomy): Bacteria > Bacillota > Bacilli > Lactobacillales > Lactobacillaceae > Lacticaseibacillus. Next base: position 2,875 of record CAKRHU010000052.1, on the reverse strand, counting down.
CGGGGAAATCATGAGCAGATCATGTTGGATTACTTGGCTGATCCGGAAGCCAAAACGTGGTTGTTTAATGGCGGCAGTGACACGATGGCCTACGCGATCGCACAAAAATTCGGGCACGCACAAGCTGATGACGACAATCGAGAGCGTTTATTGGCAAGCTATGCGGGCTTGTTGACTTGGGTGGATACCCTGCCGCTTGATTATGCCATCGGCAAGTTGCGGTTTGTGCATGCCGGCTATGATTTATCCGTTTCCAATCCGGTGTCGTTGACCTCAGAAGAGATGAAGCTGTGGGCGCGCGAAGATTATTGGTACGGCCAACAAGATGGCGTGTTTGCGCATAATCCGCTGCCGTGCACGATCGTTTCTGGTCATACGCCAACTGGTTATATCGAAGGGCGCTATGAAGGGGATGTGCATCCAGCCAAAGTCATGAACTTTACTCAGCATCCCGTGTACTCGGTTCAATATCCCGGCGAATTCGCCCGGATCTTTATTGATGGGGGCAATCATGGTGGCTCAGATGAGGCGTCTGGCAATATTGTTGTGCTAGACAGCCAATCCGGTCAATTGCTCGAAAAATTTGAAGATGCGCAATGAAGCAGTTTCGCACAAGCGAAGCTGTTTTTAGTTACGATAAAAGTTTTACCTTGTTTAAATCTTACCCCACGAGCACCGAAATTCGGTGAACTTGTGACAATATGACTATATTCCTATGCGAAATTGTCAAATTGGGTGTACACTACCAGTTAAGTGAGTAGTTACTATCCAAATTTTGAGGTGAGAGCATGCAAGAAGAAATCCTATATGGTGGCATCGATGTTGGCTCAACCACGGTGAAATTGGTGGTGATGGATGCAGATCACCACACCAAGTTCGCGCGTTACGAGCGGCATTTTTCAGATGTGAAGGCGGCAAGCAAGCGTGTGTTAGACGAGGCGATTTCGGAACTCGGTCCCAACACCCGCTTGGCTTGCACCATCACTGGCTCTGGTGGGATGGGCCTGGCCAACTTGTTGCAGCTGAAATTCGTCCAAGAAGTGATCGCCTGCACCAAAACCGTTGAAGAATTGATCCCACAAACGAATGTGGCGATCGAACTTGGCGGCGAAGATGCGAAAATCACCTTCTTTGGCGATTCCTTGGAACAGCGCATGAACGGCTCTTGTGCTGGTGGGACTGGCGCGTTCATCGATCAAATGGCGACGTTGTTAAAAACCGACGCCGATGGCTTGAACGAATTGGCCAAAAATGCCAAAACCATGTACCCGATTGCCTCTCGTTGTGGCGTGTTTGCTAAAACCGACGTTCAGCCATTGATCAACGATGGGGCACATAAAGAAGATATTGCGGCGTCGATTTTCCAAGCCGTCGTCAATCAAACCATTTCCGGGCTGGCTGCCGGCCACAAGATCCGGGGCAATGTTGCTTTCTTAGGTGGTCCTTTGTACTTTATGGATCAGCTGCGGGCCCGTTTTATCGACACCTTGCATCTTGAACCAGAACAAGTGATTTTCCCAGAAGATCCGCAACTCTTCGTCGCCAAAGGGGCATGTTTGTATGCCGCTGATCAACCGATCACGACGCTGGTTGCCTTAGAAGATAAACTCGAACATGGTGACGACTCTGGCATGCACCCAGCACATTCGTTGGCACCTTTGTTTAAAGACGATGACGAACTCCAAAAATTCCGCAAACGCCACGCCCAAGCCCGGGTGGAATCCCGCGACTTGGCCAGCTATCAAGGCGTTGCATTCTTAGGTATCGATGCCGGCTCGACCACCACTAAAGTTGCCTTGATGTCTGATGACAACAAGCTTTTATATACGTATTACGATTCTAACGATGGCGATCCGCTGGAGAAAACCAAGCAGATCTTGCGCGACATGCATGCCCATATGCCTAAAGGCGTCACCATCGGTAAAACTGCGGTTACTGGTTACGGTGAACATTTGATCAAAAACGCCTTAATGGTGGATATTGGTGAAGTTGAAACCGTCGCCCATTATCGCGCCGCGCACTATTTCCAACCAGATGTCGACTTCATTTTAGATATCGGTGGCCAAGACATGAAGGCCATGACGATTAAAAATGATGCCTTATCCACCATCAAGTTGAATGAAGCATGTTCGAGTGGTTGCGGATCGTTCTTGGAGACTTTTGCCACGGGGTTGAATTACGATATCAAAGACTTTGCTCAAGCGGCACTGTTAGCCAAGCACCCATCAGACTTAGGTTCACGTTGCACCGTGTTTATGAACTCTAAAGTCAAACAAGTGCAAAAAGAAGGCGCCAGCATCGGTGACATTGCCGCCGGGTTGTCCGTTTCTATCATTAAAAACGCGTTGTTTAAAGTCATCAAAATGCGCAAGCCTGAAGATATGGGCAAGCACATTGTCTGCCAAGGCGGGACGTTTTATAACGAAGCCGTTTTACGGGCGTTTGAAAAAATCGCTGGTGTCGAAGTCATTCGGCCAAATATCGCTGGGTTAATGGGCGCTTATGGTGCCGCATTGATCGCTGAAGATGCCTACAACGAAGGCGACGAAACCACGTTGTTGTCTGTGGATCAATTCGACAAACTCTCCTTTACCAAAGAATATATGCACTGTGGCGGTTGTGAGAACAACTGTGCCTTGACAATTACCGTGTTCAACGACGGTCGGCGCTTTGTCACCGGTAACCGTTGTGAAAAAGGGGAAGCGCGCGGTTTGCGGCAACACCTCAAGAAAGAAAACGGCAAGATCAACTTAGTCGAAGAAAAGTATAAGTTGCTCTTTAGCTACAAGCCATTGCGCAAGAAGTTAGCCACTCGTGGTGTCATCGGGATCCCGCGGGTGCTCAACATGTACGAAAACTACCCCTTGTGGCAGAC
>CAKRHU010000051.1 GCA_934339215.1 uncultured Lacticaseibacillus sp. | reverse complement strand
CGACAGGCGATCATCCATTGAATCGAAGGCATAAACGCAGAGATAAACGTGAAGGCCCCAAACAGCAATAAGTTAAATTGATAAGAGCGGCGGCGACCATAAAAGTCCCCGATATAACCGGCTAACAATGAGCCGATAAACAAACCTAAGAAACCGGCAGATAAGAAATAAGACCCTTGTTGCACCGTGGCAAATTTGTCATTCATCATCGCGGTGTTAATGGCACTGGCCATGTAAACATCCGCTGCATCTAAGAAAATGCCAATGCCAGCTAAGGTGAACACTTTGTAAAACAATGGGGATTCTTTGGCGTAGTTGAGTTGTTGCTCAAGATTGGTAGTGGCTTGCATAGGCACGGTCTCCTTTTTTAATTAAATACGGGGCGCTTGGTCTCATAAGCTTTGATTTGGTCTTCATATTGCTCAGTTAAGCTGATATCATCTTGGCCTTTGAGGAACTTTTCTTTCCACGTAGCGTTGATGTCAAAGTGGAAGGCATGATCACGAAACTTCACGACTTGTTGTTCCAAATCGATGGTGACTTCTTCCTCCGCTTGACACTCGCGCAAAATCGCGCGATCCGCTTCTGGCAAAATGATCGGCAATAAGCCATTTTTGGTGGCGTTCATGAAGAAAATATCCGAGAAGCCGCCAGCGATCACCGCGCGAAAGCCGTAATCCGTCAAGGCCCACACCGCGTGTTCACGACTGGAGCCACAGCCAAAGTTGTTGCCAGTGATCAAAATCGTGGCGCCTTGGTGTTCTTTTTGATTCAAAGGGAAATCTTCAACTTTTGAGCCGTCTTCATGGTAGCGCCATGGATAAAAGGCGTTAATGCCAAAGCCGGTGCGCAAAATATTTTTCAAGAACTGCTTGGGGATCAAAATATCGGTATCGATGTCGTCATTGGGGATCACAATGGCTTTACTGGTTTCTGTAGTGAATGCTTCCATGTTTGCCTCCTATGCCGTCACGGCTTGTGAGATATCAACGAAGTGGCCGGCGACCGCAGCGGCGGCGACCATTGCCGGGCTGGCTAAGTGGGTCCGAGCGCCTGCGCCTTGGCGACCTTCAAAGTTGCGGTTTGAGGTCGAGGCACAATGCTTGCCAGCCGGGACTTTGTCAGGATTCATCGCCAAGCATGCCGAACAGCCTGGTTCGCGCCATTCACAGCCCGCGTCGATAAACGTTTGGGCGATGCCTTCATCCATGCACCGGCTGCGCACTGCTCGTGAACCTGGCACGACCCAAGCGGTGATGTTTGGCGCAATATGTTTGCCTTTCATGAATTCAGCGGCAGTTTTGAGATCTTCATAACGCCCGTTGGTACATGACCCGATGAAAATGTAATCCAGTGGAATTTCACTAGCGGTCATGCCCGGGTGTAAACCGATATAGTCATAAGCCTTTTGATCATCGGCGTCTTGAATTTCAGGTAATGGTTCCCGCACTGATGTGGCCATGCCAGGGTTGGTTCCCCAGGTGATCATCGGTGCCAATTCAGAAACATCGAATTCGATCACTTTGTCATAGTCGGCCACATCATCGGTTTTATACTGCTTCCAATAAGCGATCGCCTTGGCCATATCTTTTGGCGCATATTCCCGGCCGGCCACATAATCGTAAGTTTTGGCATCTGGGGCGACCATGCCAGTTTTGGAGCCGCCTTCGATACACATATTGCAAATGGTCATGCGCCCTTCCATCGACATGTCATCGATCGTGTCGCCGAAAAATTCCATCGCGTACCCTTGACCAAAGGCCACGCCGTATTTGCCGATCAGCCCCATGATGATGTCTTTAGGGAAAACGTTGTGCGGCAGCTTGCCTGTGACATGCACGCCCATAGCCTTGGGCTTGGTTTGCCAAATGGTTTGCGTGGCCATCACGTGTTCCACTTCACTGGTGCCGATGCCAAAGGCCAATGCCCCAAACGCCCCATGCGTTGACGTGTGCGAATCGCCACAGACAATGGTTTTGCCTGGTTGGGTCAAGCCGCGTTCAGGGCCGACCACATGGACGATGCCTTGGCGGGAATCCCCGATTTTAGCTAAGGTAATGCCAAATTCCTGACAGTTTTTTTCAAGGGTGTCGATTTGCGCTTTGGCGATCGTATCTTGAATGTTAAAAATGTTTTCCGTTGGGACATCGTGATCCATCGTCCCAAAAGTCAGATCTGGGCGGCGGACTTTACGATGATTCATCCGTAAGCCTTCAAACGCCTGAGGAGACGTCACTTCATGGATCAGCTGCAAGTCGATGTAAAGCAATTGCGGTTCCCCTGGTTTGCCTGCTACTACATGATCTTGCCAAAGTTTGTCAAACATTGTCGTCATTTCAGTCGTCTTCTTTCTATTAAGTTCGTGCGATGATCGCGTCAGTCACATCATCAGTCGTGGCAGTGCCGCCAAGATCTGGTGTGGTGATACCAGCGGCGATCACTTGGTCGCAAGCTTGTTCGATTGCTTCAGCAATTTCAGGCTCGTTGAAGGAATATTGCATCATCATCGCCACGCTTTTGACCATGGCGATGGGATCTGCAATGCCTTTGCCGGCAATATCTGGCGCCGAGCCATGGATCGGTTCATACAAGTTCGGGCCAGTTGCGCCTGCAGACATCGACGGAATCGTCCCGATCGAGCCAGTAATTTGTGCGGCTTCATCGGACAAAATGTCGCCGAACAAGTTAGCGGTGATGATCACATCAAACGCAGTCGGTTGCGTCAAGATCGCCATGGTGGTGGCATCGATATACCGGTAGTCAACCGTCACTTTGGGGTAACGCTTTGAAACACGCTCAGCGGTTTGCCGCCAGAATTTCGACGTGGCCAACACATTGGATTTATCGACGATGGTCACATGTTGCCTGCGCTGCATCGCCATGTCAAAACCGGTGATCATGATGCGTTCCACTTCTGCTTTGGAATAATACATCGTGTCGATGGCGTGATCTTCTGCAAGTTCCCGTGGTTTGCCGAAGTACGCGCCTGAGGTCAATTCCCGGGCAATGACAAAATCGGTACCGCGCACGATGTCTGGTTTGATCGGTGAATCATCGACTTGGCTCTCGCTGATTTTAGTGGGACGAATATTGGCATACAACCCAAGCGCTTGGCGAATCGCGAGCAATCCGGCTTCAGGACGCTTTGGTGCGGCATCCCATTTCGGCCCGCCGATCGCGGATAGTAAAATCGCGTCAGCTTGTTTTGCCCCATCGATCGTACTTTGTGGCAACGGTTCGCCGCATTTATCGATGGCCTCCCCGCCGAATGGATAAGCGGTCGTTTCATATTCAAAGTCAAATTTCTTGGCGGTGTGCGCCAAAACTTTTTCTGCTGAGGCCATGATCTCTGGGCCAATATAGTCGCCTGCTAGGATCGCAATTTGATGTGCCAATGTCATTCCTCCTGATTTTTGAATAAAAAAATTCGACTAGCGCAGGTCTTAGAAAAGACCTCAGCTAGTCGAATCATCAACTAGCCACCGGATTCGTCGGTGGCCAGCATGCAAACTGGGCACCGACTAAATCAACACGTCGATGCTCAACAACAAGGTTGCCAGAATTTGATTTTGTTTGTGATCATGCATTGCGTTTGTCATCCTGACAACCTCCTATGAATTAAGTATGCCATTATATTAAGCTTCTCTCATAATTCTGTCAATAAGTTTTCAGAAATTAATGCAATTCACATTAATTACTTGTTTGAAACTATCCTGGCAACAAAAAAGACCGAACGAGTCGGCCTTAAAGGTTAGTGCTTATGATAATATCGCGCGACGCGATCCACATAATCATGCGCCGCGTTGACTTGCGCCAATAAATCCCGATCATGGGTGATCGTCGAACCAGACTCCCGCAAAAACGCATATTGTGAGGAATACGGTACGTGCCGTTGTTGCGCCAATTGAATTTCTTGTTGACGATCATACTCAACTTTGCGGAAGTTCACGTCCACGCGCCCGAAGTCATCGATTTCAAGTAAGGCGTAATGGGCCCGCTGATCGGCAAAAAACTTCGGCCATAAACTGTAAGGCTGCCCCACAGCGCCTGGATTGATGATCAACTGCCCGCGACTCGTGGTGCGCATCACTTGTTGATGGGTGTGGCCGTATACCGCGACATCCATGTCAGCAGTCATCATGTCATCGAAATTTTGTTGGGGTTGCGCTGGATACAACGAGCGGCCCATATCTTGATCTGGCAAGTTGTGGCTGGCTTGAATTTTGACGCCGTTGACGGTTTGGACCGTACTGATCGGGTGCGCAGCCATTTGCGACATCACCGCACTGGACACATGCTCATTGAGGTAAGCACTTAACGCCGCCAAATAAATCGCGCCAGGATCATCCAATTCAAAATGGCCAGACAACATCGCTAAAATGGCATCTTCCCAATTGCCGCGCAACCACACTTGGGGATGCAAGGCGGCGAGTTTTTGCCACAAGTCATCCGTGCCAGGCCCAGGCAAAAATAAATCGCCTAAAAACCAAAAGCTGGTGGCATGATTTGTTTGCGCGTCTTGAATCACCGCATCAAGCGCGGATACGTTGCCGTGAATATCTGCTAATAAGGCAATGGTTTGTTTCATCGTGTTCACCTCACGCCTATATTGTACCTGCGATGCTTCAAATTTGCCAAATTTAGTCACAGTGTTACATTAAAGTTAGCGCTTACTATATCTCGATGGAGGCAATTTATGACCCAACAATTAAACCTTTACTATGACGATGTCCATCAATTGGCCTTAGATTTGTACGCCCCGCGCGGCGCCGCCAAAGCTGGAATCATCATGATCCATGGCGGCGGGTGGTTTCGCGGCGACAAACACAAAGAAGTCGCTTGGGCCCAGCGCCTCAATGATCGCGGATTCTTCGTCATCGCACCTAACTATCGCGAAAATACCGCAGGACATTGGCCCGCACCGCTTGAAGACATGGACCGCTTATGGACTTGGATTCAAAAACGGGACTTGCCGTTTAATAAACGCACCCTTGCCGCAGTTGGCGGCAGCGCCGGCGGCAATATGGCGGTAGAAATGGCGATCAAATACGGTATCCCCGCCGTCAGCCTCAGTGGCATTTTAGACATTGCGGATTGGTTGAACCAACATCAAGACGTCGTGGCGGTGCAAGGTGATACGGAAAACTTTGCCACTGCCGCCTCAAACACGATCAATCAAGACGGCGCCAATAACAGTTTCTACAAATGGTTCATCACCCAATATCTCCCGCATCCTAAAGATTATGTTGCCGCCACACCGGCATATCACGTGACCAACACCACGGGCCCGATGTATTTGGCCAACTCATTAAATGAATTCGTCCCGACTAGCGGCGTTGCGCGCTTGTCTCAAGCTTTGGGCGAGGCCGGCATTCCCCACGCCACTCGCATGCTTGCTGGCACGGCTCATGGCGAAGGCTATTTAGATCAAGTTTTTGAGTCCACGACATTGTTTTTGAATCGCAGTTTGCATTTGCTTTGAGCCCGCCATCAGGCGCCAGTAGTCTGCCTTCGTTTCAGGACTGAAATCATCTCTCGTGGCCGGCCGGCGCCAGAAATCGGCAAAGTACGCCGATGTTCTTTTGCCTAACTTCAAAGCCGAAGCCCGCGTCTTTGAAGTTACCTGAAATATTAGCGGAGCCAGAAACCCGCTGTCTCCACTAATATTTCTGCCACGTTCGATGATTTCAGTCCTTCCACTACGACAGACCACTGGCACCTGATAGCTACGAAGCACACAACGTGAACTGTAACGCAACGATTCAGCGTAACGCGCGACGTGACCGTGAACAATTTGTAAGCGAGTATTATCTGCCTAGAAAATTTGCGGGTGGAAGTGCCTTGGCAGAACGGAGGAAAACTGGACAATTGCCTGTGGCAGTGTAATCAAGTGAGACGCCGATTTGTGGCGGCTCGCGCAGATTTCACCGGCAGATTTTGAAACGGAGTGGTTTTTCTCCGGTTCAAAATCTAAGCAGAAGAACATCGGCGCGAGTTTGGCCGATTTCTGGCGCCGGCCGCACCGGCAACTTGTCCAGTTTTCCGCAGTGTCGCCAAGGCGCGACACCCACAAATTTTCGTGCCAGCAATCAAAAAAGTCAGGACGATTTTTGTCCTGACTTCCTTTGGTTATGCGCGCACCAGCGAACGCGTGGCTTGGACGATACGCGCGGCGACGGTGGGATTATCCATCGTGTAAATATGAATACCGTCGACGCCGTGGACCAAAAGATCGATGATTTGATCGATCGCATAAGCGATACCCGCGTCGCGCATGGCGATCGGATTGCCTTCATAGCGCGACATCATGGCGGTGAACTTTTCTGGCAAGCTGACGCCACTCATTTGTGCCATGCGCTGAATCTGATGTTGATTGAGCACAGGCATGATCCCAGCTTCGATCGGAACGGTAATGCCAGCGGCGCGACATTTGGCCACGAAATCGTAGAACACTTGATTGTCGAAAAACAGTTGCGAGATCAATTGATTGGCGCCAGCGCCGACTTTCAACTTCAAATGCGCAATGTCGGCATCGAGGTCGGAGGCTTCTGGGTGGCATTCTGGGTAGCACGCACCGATCACGTTGAAGTCGTGTCCCGAAGCACAAATGTGAGCAACCAGATCATTGGCATGGACAAAATCATTGGCGACGCGGCCGCTTTTGGGGATATCGCCGCGCAACGCCAAAATGTTTTGAATGCCATGAGTGGCAAATTGATCCAATAACTCATCAACTTCAGCACCGGTCAACTGACTGGCTGGGAGATGGGCGACGGGTTCAATACCGTATTCACTTTTGATCAAGCTGGCGATTTCAAGCGTTCCTGCTTGGCGCTTGGAGCCACCTGCCCCAAACGTCACGGACACAAAGTCTGGGTCGAGTTGGCTCAAGGCGTCCATGGTGCCATAGATCCGCGAAAAATCGATCGAAGGGGATTTTTGGCGAGGCGGGAAAACTTCAAATGAAATGACTTGGTGTTTATTGAACAGTTGATTGACTTTCATGGCGTTCCTTTCGTACCAGACGCGTCGCTTCAGCCATGTGCTTTAAGCTGGCGATGGTTTCTGGTTCTTCGCGCGTCTTCAAGCCGCAATCTGGGTTGATCCACACATGATCTTCTGGAATCCGGGCCAAAATTTTGTGAATCGTTGAGACGATTTCATCGACGGATGGCACCCGTGGCGAGTGGATATCATAAACGCCAGGGCCCACATGGGTTTCAAAATGCGTATCATGCAGCACATCCAACAAGGTCAAATCTGCCCGCGAGGCTTCAAACGAAATCACGTCAGCATCCAGCGCATCGATGGCGCCGATGATGTCTTGGAATTCGGAATAGCACATATGCGTGTGGATCTGAGTCGTTGGTTGCACTTTGGCTGCCGTTAAGCGGAAAGCTGGTACAGCCCAATCCAAATACTTGGAATACCAGTCTTTTTTGCGTAGGGGTAAGTTTTCGCGCAAAGCTGGTTCGTCGATTTGAATCACTTTGATGTTGTGTTTTTCCAGATCCAAGACTTCATCAGCCAAGGCCAAGGCGATTTGTTCCGTCGACAACTTCGCTGGCACATCTGCCCGTGGGAAGGACCAGTTCAAAATGGTCACCGGCCCGGTCAGCATGCCTTTAACCACGTGATCGGTTTGGGATTGCGCATAAACGGTTTCTGCCACAGTGATCGGGTGCGTCCTAGAAACATCGCCCCAAATGATTGGCGGCTTCACGCCACGAGTACCGTAGGATTGCACCCAGCCATTTTCGGTGAAGCGGAAACCGGCGAAGTTTTCCCCGAAGTATTCGACCATGTCGTTGCGTTCAAATTCACCGTGGACTAAGACATCTAAGCCCAGGTCTTCTTGGATCTTCAACCACCGGCGCACTTCAGCGTGGTTGAAGGCCGTGTATTGGGCTTCAGTGATTTCACCTTTACGCAATTGCGCGCGGTTTTTGCGGACAGCGGCAGTTTGTGGGAATGAGCCGATGGTGGTCAATGGCAATGGTGGCAAGTTCAACACTTTGGCTTGTTGGGCTAAGCGTTCAGCGCGCTTTGGCAAACGGGTGTAGTCTTCGGGCTTTAAGGCCGCGATTTTGGCATTTAATGCGGCGTTTTCTTCGTAGCGTGGTGTCGCAAATAAGGCTTGGTTCTTTTGGTAAGCTGGGGCATCGACACCAGCAGCGCGAATGGCGTCAAGATCAGCCAGTTCTTGGAGCTTTTCTTGGGCAAACGCCAAATATTGCAGTTCCTTTGGCGCGATCTTGGTTTCGTTTTGCGTGGTGTATGGCACGTGCAACAAGGAAGTTGAAGTGCTCAACACGGCATCAGCTGGGAGTTGTTGCAACAAGGCCAAGGCTTGTTTGTAGTTGGTGCGCCAGATGTTTTTGCCGTTGATCACACCGGCAAACAAGGTTTTGTCAGCAGGAAAACCGTATTCGCTCAAGCTTTGTAAGTTCGCATCGCGGCCTTCATTGAA
>CAKRHU010000050.1 GCA_934339215.1 uncultured Lacticaseibacillus sp. | reverse complement strand
TGCCGACGGTTGACGCGATCGACACCATCGACGTTAAAATCACCAAGCTGATAAAAATCGCACAGCAGATCAAGAAAAATTTCCAGTCGTAAGCTAAGCAAATGCCGGCCGAAGTGGCCACCGCTTTGCCGCCTTTAAAGTGAATGAAAATCGAGAAAGTGTGACCAGCCACTGCGGCTAAGCCCACGATCAACACCAACCAGTGCTGCTGAATGCCAAAAAATATCGGAAAACTAGCGCCAAGCGTGCCTTTTAAAATATCCATCACCAACACGATCGAGCCGCCGACTGGGCCTAACACCCGATAAGCATTGGTGGTGCCGATATTATGTGAGCCAGATTGGCGAATATCTTGATGAAAGAACGCTTGGCCCACCCAGACGCCACTGGGGATGGAACCAATTAAGTATGCGAGTATGAAACATAGGGCGATTGTCAAAAACTGCCCCTCCTTTGTTGCAGACCCAAGGGGTACCGCGTATAGTCGTGGTGCTATTGTAGCATTTTTTTGACGATTGCGAAAACGACGCGTAAAATAGTTTAGGCTTGCGAAGTCAAGATCCATTGGCCTGTCGAACTCCGCTCCTTGGAGCTAAGTTGGACAGGCCGCGGGATTTATGGGAAATCGCTTTAGTTTCCTGGCTCACAAGTGTACATTAGTAACATGTTGTAAAGAGAGGAAGAATTGAATGGATACGCAAAGTTCAGCTTACACGGATTCATCGATCCAGGTGCTGCACGGGCTCGAAGCCGTGCGCAAGCGTCCCGGGATGTACATCGGCTCCACAGATGCCCGAGGCTTGCATCACCTCGTTTATGAAATCGTTGATAATGCCGTCGATGAAGCCTTGGCGGGATACGGCGATAAAATTAAAGTCACCATCCACAAAGACAACTCGATCACGGTGCAAGACCATGGTCGGGGGATGCCAACGGGGATGCACGCCAGCGGCAAACCCACCATTGAAGTCATTTTAACGGTGCTACACGCTGGGGGGAAATTTGATCAAAACTCTTATAAAACCTCAGGCGGCTTACACGGGGTCGGCTCTTCTGTCGTCAACGCCTTGTCAGAAAGCCTCACCGTTCGCGTCGTCCGGGATAAGCATGCGTTTGAAGAACACTTCATCGCCGGCGGCCATCCCGATGGCGGTTTACAAAAATTAGGTAAGGTCAGCGAACCCAACGGCACGACCATCACCTTTAAACCAGATCCCAGCATTTTTACCACCACGGTGTACTCCTTTGACACTTTGGCGGAGCGTTTGCGTGAATCAGCGTTCTTGTTGAAGAACATCGAAATTTCGTTGACTGATGAACGCACCGATCGCGTGGAGATCTACCATTATCCAGATGGGTTAGTCTCATTTGTGAAGTATTTAAATGAAGGCAAAGACACGTTATCTGACGTGTTCAACTTTGAAGGCGAAAAAGACGGCGTGGTCGTGGATTTTGCTGGGCAATATAACGACGGCTACTCCGAAAACTTGATTTCCTTTGTCAACAACGTCCGCACCACTGATGGCGGGACGCATGAAGTCGGATTGCGTTCAGCGATGACTCGCGCCTTCAATGATTTTGCCCGCAAAGTCAACTTGCTCAAAGACAAAGATAAAAACCTTGAAGGCTCTGATGTCCGCGAAGGCTTGGCTGGCGTTTTAGCGGTGCGCATTCCAGAAGAAATTCTGCAATTTGAAGGCCAAACCAAAGGCAAGCTCGGCACCCCGCAAGCGCGTTCCGTTGTTGATGCGGTGGTTTACGAACAACTCAGCTTTTATTTGATGGAACAAGGGACTGCGGCCCAAGAATTAGTTCGCAAAGCCGTTAAAGCTCGCGAAGCCCGTGAAGCTGCCCGGCGTGCCCGCGATGATTCGCGCCATGGTAAGCGCAAGAAGAAAGACACTAGCTTGCTTTCTGGTAAGTTGACGCCTGCCCAATCGAAAAACGCCAAGAAGAATGAATTGTACTTAGTCGAAGGGGATTCTGCCGGCGGCTCTGCCAAACAAGGCCGCGATCGCAAGTTCCAAGCGATTTTGCCGTTGCGGGGGAAAGTCTTAAACACGCAAAAGGCCAAACTCGCCGACATCACCAAAAACCAAGAAATCAACACCATGATCTATACCATCGGCGCAGGCGTTGGCGCAGAATTTGACATCGATGCCGCCAATTACGATAAAGTCATCATTATGACCGATGCGGATACTGACGGCGCCCACATTCAAATTCTTTTGCTGACCTTCTTCTACCGCTACATGCGGCCATTGATGGATGCCGGCAAGGTTTATATCGCTTTGCCACCGTTGTATCGCCTGCAAAAAGGCAAAGGCGCCAACATCCAAATCGCTTATGCTTGGACGGATGAGGAACTCGAAGCCGAAACCAAGAAAATGGGTAAAGGCTACACCCTGACACGCTTTAAAGGGTTAGGTGAAATGAACGCCGATCAGTTGTGGGAAACCACGATGAATCCAGAAACCCGGACCTTGATCCGCGTACGGGTGGAAGATGGCGCGTTAGCTGAACGCCGCGTGACGACGCTCATGGGCGATCGTGTTGAACCGAGACGCGAATGGATCGAACAAAACGTTGAATTTGATCTCGATGATGATGGCTCGATCCTTGAAACCAAAACCGTTGATCATGCCAACATGCAATTTGGGGCTAGCAAGATCAAACAACAATTGCGAAAGGGGAAGCGTAAGTAATGGCCAATCAAATCCAAGAAATGACCCTGGAACAAGTCATGGGCGAGCGCTTTGGCCGCTATTCCAAATACATTATTCAAGAACGCGCGTTGCCTGATGTGCGCGATGGCTTAAAGCCCGTTCAGCGCCGCATTTTGTTTGCCATGAACGAAGATGGCAACACCTTTGACAAAGGCTTCCGCAAATCCGCCAAATCCGTCGGGAACGTCATGGGGAATTACCATCCCCATGGTGATAGCTCGATTTATGAAGCGATGGTGCGTTTGTCGCAAGATTGGAAACTGCGCGCCCCATTAATTGAAATGCACGGGAACAACGGGTCCATGGACGGCGATCCGCCGGCTGCGATGCGTTATACCGAAGCGCGCTTGTCCAAGATCTCCGCAGAAATGCTCAAAGACATTGACAAAGATACGGTTGATATGGTGTTGAACTTCGATGATACCGCACAAGAGCCTACCGTTTTGCCAGCAGCGTTCCCTAATTTATTAGTCAACGGTGCCACTGGGATCTCCAGTGGTTATGCGACGGACATTCCCCCGCATAACTTGCGCGAAGTGATCAACGCGATTTTATATTTGTTGAAGCACCCTGATGCCGATCTCGACGCGTTGATGAATTTTGTCCAAGGGCCAGATTTTCCGACTGGTGGGATCATTCAAGGCTTAGCCGGGATACGCCAGGCTTATCAAACCGGCCGGGGTAAAATCGTCGTCCGCTCGCGCACGCATGTGGAAGACTTACGCGGCGGCAAACAACAAATCGTTGTGTCCGAACTGCCATATGAAGTCAATAAAGCCGACCTTGTCAAAAAAATCGACGAGATCCGCGTGGCCAAAAAAGTCGACGGGATCGCCGAAGTCCGCGATGAATCCGATCGCTTCGGCTTAAGTGTGGCCATCGAACTCAAAAAAGACGCCAACGCTGAAGGCATTCAAACTTACTTGTTCAAAAACACGGATTTGCAAGTGACCTATAACTTCAACATGGTGGCCATCGCTGACATGAAGCCCAAGCAGCTTGGCCTCAAGCCGATGCTGGAAGCTTATATCAAACACCGTCAACAAGTGGTCACACGCCGGACGCAATATGATTTAGCCAAAGCCCAAGCGCGCGAACACATTGTCCAAGGCTTGATTAAAATGATCTCCATTTTAGATCAAGTGATCAAAACCATTCGTGGGTCCAAAGATAAAGCCGACGCCAAGAAGAACTTGGTCGCAGAATACGACTTTTCAACGGCGCAAGCAGAAGCCATCGTTTCCTTGCAACTGTATCGCTTGACGAACACGGATATCACCGCGCTCGAAGCCGAAGCGGCACAATTGGCCAAAGCGATTGCCGGCTATCAAGCCATCCTCGGTGACCCTAAGACCCGCGATCACGTGATCGAATCTGAACTCGCTGACATCGCCAAGACATACGGGGATGACCGCAAGTCCACGATCCAAAACGAAATCGAAGCCTTGGAAGTCGATACCACAGTCACCGTAGCTGATGAACGCGTGATGGTATTAGTTTCGCGTGACGGCTACATGAAACGCTCGTCATTGCGCAGTTATCAAGCTGTCGATGCGTCAGATAACGGCTTGAAAGAAAAAGACTTCCCAATTTTCGATCAGGAAATGGGCACCTTGCAGCACTTGTACATCATCACCAATCACGGGAACGTGATTTATCGCCCAGTGCATGAAATCACTGACGCGCGTTGGAAAGATGCCGGTGAGCATTTGTCACAAACAGTCGGCATTGACGCAGACGAACAAGTGATCGCTGCCTTTGGTTTTGATGACTTAACGCAAGCGGGTAACTTTGTTTTAGGTTCAAGTGACGGTTACATCAAACAAACCGCTTTGGCGGACATGCAGCCGCAGCGTAACTACAAGAGTCGTCCAATGGTGGGGATGAAGCTCAAAGCCAAAGATGCTGTCGTCACCAATGCTTACTTCGTTGAACCTGAGTCTCAGCAAACGGTATTTGCGGTGACGAACCATGCTTATGGCCTGCAATTTGCCTTAAGTGAAGTCTCCGTGATCGGTGCGCGTGCCACTGGGGTCAAGAGTATCGACCTCAAAGACCAAGACTATGTGGTGAACTTCATTCTGGCTGATGATCCCGAAAGTACCGAAGTCGGCATTTTGACTCAGCGCGGGGCTTTTAAGAAAATGAAGCTCAAAGAAATGGGCGTTGCCACACGTGCGCGTCGTGGGTTGATGGTGTTACGGGAACTCAAAAAAGCCCCACATCGCATTGTCGCCATGAATGTGGTTGATGATAATACCACGTTGACCGTTTTAACGGATAACGATACCTTAGTGCCACTGGATCCAAATGCCAGTCCTGATGGGGATCGTTACTCCAACGGCTCGTTTGTGATCGATACGGAAACCCAAGGGGTGCCAACTTATGTGCATGCCGAAACCATTATCGATTTACCGAGTGCTGAAAACTAATGTGCTGATAAGCAGTCCTGATTGCATTCAGGGCTGTTTTTTGATGCGTAAAAAAGAATTTGATGAAACAATTGACAAAACGATGAGAAACGTTTAATCTTAGTTTCATCAAATAACAACACGCGGAGGAAATTCATCATGAAAAAAGCCATTATCATTACGAATCAAAATACTGCGTTGTTGCGTGATCGATTGTTGATTTAGTCGATCGCGGCATTTGAGATGCGGCCATCGACGAACGGTGGCTGCAACGCCACTGAAGCGAATTCGGTGGCTAGGCAAGCAATAGGGTCCTAGCTGTACACAGATGATGTGTGAGTTAGGGCCCTATTTTTTATTCATTTAAATCAGCAAAACACAATTTATGGAGGGTCTTCTTATGACTAAACAAATCAAATTCTTCGATACCACGCTGCGTGACGGTGAGCAAACCATTGGGGTCAACTTCTCAGTGGAACAAAAAGTTGAAATTGCCAAAGCCCTTGAAGCCTGGGGTGTTGATTACATTGAAGCCGGTTTTCCCATCGCGAGTCCTGAAGATTTCCGCGCGGTGAATGCCATCGCTAAAACCATCAAGCACACCACGGTCACTGGCTTAGCCCGACTGGTCCGAAAAGATATGGATGCGGTCCGCGATGCCATTGCGCCAGCACCTCATCAAATGCTACATACTTTCATTGCCACCAGTCCGATTCATCGTGAATACAAGTTGCATATGACCAAAGCCGAAATGATCGCTAAGATCCGCGCTGATGTCGCTTACGGCAAGTCAATGTTTGACGTCGTAGAATTCAGCCCAGAGGATGCTTCACGCACTGAACCTGATTTTTTAGTTGAAGCGGTCCAAGCTGCTATCGATGCCGGCGCCACGATGATCAACATTCCAGACACAGTTGGCTATGATGACCCAGAAGAATTTGGTGCGATTTTTGCCAATCTGAAAGCCCGTATTGCCAACTTTGATCAAATCGAATGGGCCGCGCATACACATAACGACCTTGGCATGGCGATGGCCAACGCGATGGCCGCCATCAAAAATGGCGCGACTCAAGTCCAAGGCACGATCAACGGGTTAGGCGATCGCGCTGGAAACGTCGACGAAATTCAAGTGGCTGCGGCGATTCATGTACGCGGGGATTTCTATGATGCCGAAACCAACATCAACCTGCCAGAAACGAAGCGCGTCTCAGAAATCGTTGCGCAAGCTTCTAGCATTGCAGTCGGACCAAACCGCCCGATCGTCGGCGCCAATGCCTTCGCTCATGAATCCGGGATTCATCAAGACGGCATGCTGAAAAACCGCCAAACCTATGAAATCCTGGTGCCAGAAGATGTTGGCATGCACACCAGCCTGCCTTTAGGCAAACTTTCCGGCTCACACGCGGTGATGAACAAGCTCAACGAAATGGGCTACCACGTCAACCGCGACATGATGGCGGACATTTTCCCAATGTTTAAAGCCATTGCTGATGAAACGGATCTGGTGAGTCCAGCAGAAATGATCGTCATGATGCAAGACTACAAGACACAACAGCAAAAACGTGCTTAAGGCAAAAGTCGACTGCAACAACAGTCGGCTTTTTTCGTGCTGTATCGCGATTTTGGTGGAACTGCTATGGAATTCACCAGTTCGTTGTACCACTACACAAAACGAACATCTGTATCATTATCTGTGATTAGTACAGGGCGTTAATGAGAACGATGTCATTTTAATGTAACCGCAATCTCGTGAAACAGCGAACGGAGTAGTGGTTTCACACCACATCACTAAAAGAATTCATATTCGCATAAGAAAGCGAAAGAAAAGGTTTGCAAGATTGGTGGAGTGTGTTATAGTAAGAATGTAAAATCTGTGACATGGTAATCACATTTTAGGAGGCAACTCAGATGAAACAGTTAGACAAAACCGAAACCAACTACTGGGAAGGTTTCAACGGCGGCAACTGGCAAAGCGAAATTAATGTCCGCGACTTCATTCAACAAAACCTGACCCAGTACAATGGTGACGAAAGCTTCTTGGCAGGGCCAACCGAAGCGACCACCACATTGAACAACCAAGTCCTCAACTTGAAGAAACAAGAACGTGCTGCAGGTGGTGTGCTTGATGCTGACACCAATGTGGTTGCCACGATCACAAGTCATGGCCCAGGCTACTTGAACAAAGACTTGGAAACCATTGTTGGTTTGCAAACTGACAAGCCATTGAAGCGCGCCTTTATGCCATTTGGCGGGATCCGCATGGCTGAAGATGCGCTGGAATCATACGGCTACAAGCCAGATCCAGAAATGCACAAGATCTTCACTGAATATCACAAGACCCATAACCAAGGCGTCTTTGATGTTTACACCCCAGACATGCGTAAAGCGCGTCACTACAAGATCGTGACTGGTCTTCCTGATGCTTATGCCCGTGGCCGGATCGTGGCTGAC
Source organism: uncultured Lacticaseibacillus sp. (assembly GCA_934339215.1). Taxonomy (GTDB): domain Bacteria; phylum Bacillota; class Bacilli; order Lactobacillales; family Lactobacillaceae; genus Lacticaseibacillus. The sequence goes on along the minus strand of CAKRHU010000050.1, from coordinate 937 downwards.
TTCCCACGGATCGCCATTTATGGGATCGATCGTTTGATGGCTGACAAGTTCAATGACTTCCAGCACATCGGCGATGGCGAAATGACTGATGATGTCATCCGCCTGCGTGAACAAGTTTCTGATCAATATCGTGCTTTAGGCGACATCAAGAAGATGGCTGCCAGCTATGGTTACGATATTTCCAAGCCTGCGACTAACGCCCAAGAAGCCATCCAATGGATCTACTTCGGCTACTTGGCTGCGGTTAAGACCCAAAACGGTGCCGCAATGTCCGTTGGTCGTATCGATACCACAATCGATGCCTTCATCGAACGTGATATGAAGCGTGGCAAGATCACTGAAAGCCAAGCCCAAGAATATATCGACCACTTGGTTATGAAGTTGCGCATGGTTCGCTTCATCCGTACCGAAGAATACAACTCTCTGTTCTCAGGCGATCCGATCTGGGCAACCTTGTCCTTAGGTGGTGTTGGCTTTGACGGTCGTCACCATATCACTAAGACTGCTTTCCGCTTCTTGAAGACATTGGACAACATGGGTGCGGCACCAGAACCAAACATCACGTTGCTTTGGTCTGAAGCATTGCCAGAAGGCTTCAAACGCTATGCCACAGAAGTTTCCATCACTTCTTCCACCATCCAATACGAAAATGATGATCTGATGCGCACGGAATGGGGCACGGACTACTACGGCATTGCTTGCTGTGTTTCCGCACAACCAATCAAAGACGGGGTTCAATTCTTCGGTGCCCGTGCTAACTTAGCCAAAGCCATTTTATATGCCATCAACGGTGGTGTTGATGAAATCGGCGAAAAGCAAGTTGGTCCTGAAACAAAGCCGATCACTGATGAAGTCATTGACTACGACGACTTCATGAAGAAGTTCTCTGTTCAAGCGGACTGGTTAGCAGACGTTTATGTCAACGCCTTGAACGCTA
>CAKRHU010000049.1 GCA_934339215.1 uncultured Lacticaseibacillus sp. | reverse complement strand
GGTGTTAAATTACTCTTAAGCATTTTTATTTCTGGCTTTAATCAGGGCTTGCTTTTGGGAAATTGATTAAAGTTAGCGATAGGAAACTTAATTAAGGTACCGTCTCGCCGTGCTAGACACCGAGGCGGTATTTTTTATGTCCAAAGCGATGCTCAATGGAAAGCACATACGCTAGCCACGATTTAACGGGTTTTGAAAGCGCATAAGCAGTGCGGATTTCTGTAAACGAGCATCATGAAGAATTCAAGTGCTTCATGTCGCAAAACATGAGGGATTTTTTGAATGTGGTAGAATGAGTTAACACAAATTTTGGAGGCAATCATGGCTAATCACATCGTTTTGTTTGAACCGCTGATCCCAGCAAACACTGGTAACATCGCCCGCACCGCCGCGGCAACTGACTCTTATTTACACTTGATCAAACCGCTGGGCTTTGAAACCGACGACAAACACCTGAAGCGCGCCGGCTTGGATTACTGGAACAGCGTGAAAATCGTGTATCATGATTCGCTGGACGACTTCATGGCTACGGTGCCTGACAAGCGCTACTTGTATTTGGTCTCCAAGTTTGCGGACAAAACTTACTCCGATGTCGATTATTCTGACACCACCAAAGATCACTACTACATGTTCGGCAAGGAAACTACTGGTTTGCCAGAACCTTTCATGCGCGAAAACCCTGAAAAAGCGGTGCGCATTCCGATGACTGAAAACGTTCGTGCCTTGAACTTGTCTAACTGTGCGGCGTTGGTGATTTTTGAAGCCTTGCGCCAACAAAACTTCGCCGGCCTTGAACGCACGCACACCTACGAACACGACAAGCTCAAGTAGAAAGGATCCTCATGCAACTGGTTCTTGCAGAAAAACCTAGCGTCGGTGCTGAACTGGCCCGCGTTTTAAAAGCTGATCAAAAACATGCCGGCTATTTTGAAGGCAATGGCTACATTGTGACATGGTCGCTTGGCCACTTACTCACCTTGAAAATGCCGGAACAATATCACAAAGAATGGGCCGAGTGGACCTTCAATACCTTGCCAATGATCCCAGAAACCTTAGAGATCACACCGCTGAAAGAAACCCGCAAACAACTCGCTGTGGTCAAGTCCTTGGCCAAGCGCCAAGACATCAAAGTCGGTATCATCGCTACGGATGCTGGGCGTGAAGGGGAATTGGTCGCGCGGTATATTTTTGATTATTTGAAGTTTAACCAGCCGTTGAAGCGGTTGTGGATCTCGTCGCAAACTGATGCGGCGATTAAAGATGGCTTTGCCCATTTGCGGCCAGCAACAGATTTTGAAAACTTACATCAAGCGGCCTTGGCCCGAGCAGAAGCCGATTGGTTGGTGGGCTTAAATGTGTCCCGCGCGTTGACCGTGAAGTACCATGATTCGCTGTCTGCCGGTCGCGTGCAAACCCCTACCTTAGCTTTCGTCGCAGCTCAAGAGTCAAAAATCAATCAATTCAAGCCACAAACGTATTACCAACTCAGCGTGAAGACGCCATTGGGTAATGCCAGTTTGGATCGGCAGTTTTCAGATCAACACCAAGCCCAAGTTGAAGCCGATACGTTGAGCAAGCAACAACTGACCATAACCGCGGTGAAAACTAAGCATGAAACGGTCCAGCCACCACTGCCGTTTGACTTGAATGAGTTGCAACAAGTGGCCAACCAGCAATACGGCTTCTCACCAAAACAAACGCTCAACACCTTGCAACGATTGTATGAACGCGAGAAGTTGGTCACTTATCCGCGGACGGATTCGCGCTATTTGACCACTGATCTTAAAGCCACGATGGGTGCGCGACTGGCCGCGATGGGGCGCTTTTCCAAAACTGCTGCCCAACTGGCAAAACGCGGCACGGCCCCGGATTATGTGTATAACGATGCCAAAGTCGGCGATCACTATGGCTTGATCCCCACCGAAGAAATGGTGGAGCCGAGTCGGTTGGAACCAGATGAACTGAAGATCTATCGCCTGATCGCCATGCGCTTCATCGACTTGTTCAAACCGGCGTACCGCGCTGACGTGTTGACTTACACCTTAAAATCCGGCGACCAAACGTTAACCGTGAAAACCACCAGCGTCATCGAGCCTGGGTTTAAAGATGTGGAAAAATCGACTGCAGAAGCCTTACCAGTTGGCGCCAAGCTTTCTGGTAAATTCATCGTCAAGTCCCATCAAACCAATCCACCAGCGCGGTTGAACGAAGCGACCTTGCTGGGCAAAATGGATCACTTTGGTTTAGGGACCCCAGCGACGCGCGCCGATATCATCGATAAGCTGCAATCTGCGGGTTCCATGGAAAAGCGCGGCCGGGAACTTTTGGTCACCACCAAAGGCCATGCCTTGTTGAAACTCGTCAATCCAGACCTCGTGACACCAGATCTCACCGCCCGTTGGGAAGCGCAACTGCAAGCAATCGAAAAAGGCCAAACCACCCGCAAGGCTTTCATGGGCGACATCAAAGATGCCACCAAGCGGTTAGTGCTTGAAGTTAAACAAAGTACCGTCAAATACGATGATCCCAACTTAACCATGAAGAAGTGCCCAGAATGTGGCTCGCGCTTGCGTGAAAAGGCCACCAAAATGGGCGTGAAGTTGATTTGTTCGAATCCCGAATGCCACTATAGCCGCTTCCGCGATCCCAAGTTGTCCAACCATCGCTGTGCCAATTGCCACAAGAAAATGGTGATCTTAACTGGCAACAACGGCGATTACTTCAAGTGTCAAAACTGTGGCAACACCGAGCAAATGTCTGCAGCCAAAGGCAAAAAAGGCCGCGTGAACAAGCGTGAAACCCAACGTTTGATGAAGCAATATAGCAAACAAGCCGAACCTGAAGAAGAAAGTCCGTTAGCATTAGCCTTGAAAGCTGCGATGAAGCATCAAGATTAACTGAGAAAGTCTGACTGTGAGGGTCAGGCTTTTTTAGTTTTCGGCGCAAAACTATTTTCACAAAATAATATCGGTCGGAAGCCTTTTTTCATTCAGGGAGAGGGTCGTGTATAATAGGTGAGTTAAGAGCTTTGAGGAGGCAAACATGGCAACTAGACGCAAACCGACCACGCGCAAACGCAAAACCACCCGCCGCACCACAACCAAAGACCATACTTTAAATTGGGTAGGGGTCGTGTTTGTGGTGATCGGGTTATTGGCCATGTTTCGCCTTGGCCTCATCGGCGCAGTGTTCGCCAATTGCTTCCGCTTGCTCGGCGGCAACACGTTCTTATTCTTGACGGTGTTGTTTACTGGCTTTGGCGCATGGCTGGCAGCCACTGCGACCTTGCCACACGTTCACCCGCGCTGGTTATGGGGCGGCCTGCTCGCTTACGTCAGCATCCTCGTCTTAGTCACCGGCTTGTCGATGAGTCAACTCAATGTGCACAGTCATTTTGAACTGGCGATTTGGCGCACCTTGCAAAATGATTTCGCCTTAGTGACCACGACCAGTGACGCTGGCGGCGGGTTGCTTGGCGGGCTGATTTTTGGCCTGTTCGCGCCACTGATCTCCATGGTCGGCACGGAGATCTTGTTTGGCTTGTTAACCATTGTGGGTATTTTGATCATTGCCGGCGTCACCCCGGAACAAGTTTTCAATGTGTTTCATGCGATTGGTCATGGTTGTGCGCAGGCAGTCAGTGGGTTGAAAACTGGGATCGCCAATATGCAAGATCAAGCGGCGACAAAACCTAAACGCCAGCCCAAACCTAAAGCTGAAAAGCCTAAAAAAGAACCTGAAGATAAAGATCTGCCTAAGCCTCGCGCTGATGCCGACGATTTCACCATCAATGCCCCAACGCCTGCCCCGCAACCAGAACAAAAACCACAACCTAAGCCTGAACCGGTTGAAACTAAACCCAGTGATGATGAAGCTGAGTTGGACACCGCAAGTACCGGTGCTGATTACATCATGCCGCCGATCAGCTTGTTATCCCCAGTGCAATCGGTTGACCAATCCAAAGAAGTGAACCTGATCAAGCAAAACCGGATCAAGCTCAAAGACACGATGGATTCGTTTGGCGTGGATGTGTCGGTGAAGTCAGCCACGTTAGGCCCGTCGATCACTCAATATGAAATTCAACCCGCCACTGGAGTGAAAGTCTCAAAAATCGTTAACTTAGCCGATGACTTGGCGTTAGCCTTAGCTGCCAAAGATATCCGCATCGAAGCGCCGATCCCGGGCAAATCCTTGATCGGTATCGAAGTGCCGAACACCCAAATTGCGACAGTCGGCTATCGTGATGTCTTAGAACAAACCCCGCAACATCCGGGCAAACCTTTGGTGATTCCGTTAGGTAAAGACGTCAATGGTCATGTCCAAACCATGGACTTGTCCAAAATGCCCCATTTATTGATCGCCGGGGCCACGGGCTCTGGTAAATCCGTCATGATCAACGTGATCATCACTAGCATTTTAATGACGGCCAAGCCTGATCAAGTGCGGATGATGTTGATCGATCCGAAAAAAGTGGAATTGTCAGTTTACAATGGCGTGCCACACTTGTTGACGCCAGTGGTGACAGAAGCAAAGCTGGCGCCAAGTGCGTTGAATAAGGTCCTCAAAGAAATGGAACATCGCTATGAGCGCTTCGCCGCAGCCGGCGTGCGCAATATGGGCGAATACAACAAAAAAGTCGCCCAGTCTGATGATCCGACAATGACCAAAATGCCTTACATTGTCGTCATTGTCGATGAATTATCTGATTTAATGATGGTCGCCGGCAATGAAGTGGAAACGGCGATCGTGCGGTTAGCTCAAATGGCCCGCGCAGCTGGGATCCACATTATTATCGCCACGCAGCGACCATCAGTTGATGTCATCACTGGCTTGATCAAAGCCAACATTCCTTCCCGCATCGCGTTTGCGGTATCCAGTGGGGTTGATTCTCGCACCATTTTAGATGTCAACGGCGCTGAAAAACTACTCGGCCGCGGGGACATGTTGTACAAACCCATCGATGCTTCTAGCCCGATGCGGATCCAAGGCGCGTTTATCCCATCAGAAGATGTGGAAGCCGTGGTCAGTGCGATTACGGATCAAGTCCAACCAGAATATATTGAAGATATGGCGCCAAGCGATACCCCAGAAGCCGGGGGTGATGGGGCGTCTGATGATGAGTTATATAATGACGCCAAAGCCTTTGTCATTCAACAACAAAGTGCATCGACGAGCATGTTGCAGCGGCGCTTTAGAATTGGGTACAACCGGGCCGCGCGCTTGATCGATGACTTACAACAACAAGGCATCATCACCCCACCAGATGGGGCCAAGCCACGCAAAGTCTTAGTGAATCCACCAGAGGAACAGGAGCAATAATGCGAACACAATTATCTCAAGGCGTGGGCTTAACGGTGATCCCCACGACCCAATTTAAAACCACCCGCATCGCGGTGCATTTCTTAGCCCCGTTAGCAAAAGCTGATGTGGCGGCGCGGACGCTGTTGACCAGTGTGTTAGAAACTGCTAGCCGCAAGTATCCGACGCAATCTGAATTATCTGCTTATTTGGAAGGCTTGTTTGGGGCCAGCTTTGGCATCGGCGTGGGCAAAGAAGGGCGGATGCATCGCGTCACCGCCTCAATGAATTTGCTCAGTGATCAACTGGCCCAATCCGATTTGTTGGCCCAAGGGATGGCCTTTTTAAAGCAAGTGCTGTTCAATCCTTTAATGATCAACGACCGCTTTGATGAGGCGATTTTTGCCCGTGAACAACATAATTTGAAACAATATTTGGAAAGTTTACAAGAAGATCGCCAAACGCAAGCGGCTTTAGGCTTACAAGCGTTGTATTTTCAACAAGATCCCAGCCAAGCGACGCCGTCTTTTGGGACGCCTGAAGGGTTATCGAAAGTGACGGCCAAACACCTGGTGGCTGTTTATCATCAAATGCTGGCGCAAGATCGCATTGAAATCGTGGTATTAGGCAATGTTGACGAAGCGCAAGTGCAACAATTAGCCGCGGACTTTGATTTTGCGCCACGTGCATTGATTGAAACCGCGCTTGACGTCGAGGTGCCAGTGCATGAAGTGCTCACCGATCAAGTCAACGCCCCGGTGATTCAAGCGAAGTTAAATCTCGGCTATCATGTCGACACGGATTATTTTGGCCCGAAAGCTTATGCGACAATTGTTGCCAATGAGTTGTTTGGTGGTTCTGCGTTATCCAAGTTATTCACCAATGTCCGTGAAAAGGCGAGCTTGGCTTATTATGCGTCCAGCTCCTTTGATCAAGCGCGGCATTTGGTGACGGTGCAAACTGGGATCGATGCGGAAAAACAAGCGGTTGTGCTGAAGCTGATCGGCGAACAGCTCAACCAGATCCAACAAGGCGATTTCACTGACGCCCAACTGCAAACCATGAAAGATGGTTTGATCGCCAATCGCGAAACCGCCTATGATGCGCCACGCTTCTTAGCGCGCGTGGGGTTATTAGAAAGTTTATGGTCGAGCCAACCGCATACCTTAGCGGAGTATATTACTGGCGTTCAAGCCGTCACCCGCGAACAAGTGATGCAAGCGGCGAAAAAATTTGATTTACAAGCGATTTATTGTTTACAAAAAGAGGTGGGCTGATGGAAAAACACGATTATCCAACGTTAGGCGAAGTGCTGTACACGCAGACACTGGCCAATGGCTTGCGCGTGTTGGTCGTGCCGAGGCCTGATTTTCATGAAACCTATGCCTTGTTTGCCACCAACTATGGCGCCATCGACACCAGTTTTGTGCCGATAGGCGAAACTGAAATGGTGCAACAACCGGCTGGGATCGCGCATTTTCTCGAGCACAAAATGTTTGAAAAAGCCGATCACGATGCCTTCGACTTATTCGGTGAAACTGGCGCCAATGCCAATGCTTACACCTCGACGACTCGGACGGCGTATTTATTTTCTGCCAGTCGTGCCGTCGATCAAAATCTCAACACGTTATTAGACTTTGTCCAAGATCCTTACTTTACGGATAAAACCGTCAACAAAGAAAAAGGCATCATCGGCCAAGAAATTCAAATGTATCAAGATGATCCAGGCTGGCGTCTGTATTTGGGCTTATTAGGTTCGCTTTATCCAAACCACCCTGCGTCTGTCGACGTCACTGGGACCATTGATTCCATCGCGACGATTACGCCTGAAATGCTCTATCAAGCCCATGCGCGGTTCTATCATCCTAGCAATATGACGTTGACGGTAGTGGGGCCAGTAGATCCTGAGCATGTGATCGATTTAGTTGTAGCCAATCAAGCGACCAAGACCTTCCCAGCATCGGATTCAATCTTGCGCGGTGTGGATTGGGATCTAGACAAGCATTCAGTGATCGCGCATCGTGAATTGGCCTTGCCTGTGGTGCGGCCAAAAGTGATGGTCGGCATCAAAGGCCAAACCAAAATCGTCGATGATGAGGCGGGATTGAAACAACAAATTGCCACGCGCTTGTTGCTAGAAGCCTTGTTTGGCGATTCGTCGCCGTTATATCAACAGTGGTATGACGCGGGTTTAGTGGATGATTCCTTTGATTACGGCTTTGAAGCCCAGCGCACCTTCAACTTTGCGACCCTTGGCGGGGATGCCGATGACCCAACGGCTTTGATCGATGCGTTGCAACAAGTGATCGCGCAAGGGGTCGATCAACCAGAGCTGACGCCTGAGCGTTTTGAACGCTTGAAACATGCCGCACTGGGTAAGTACGCGATGTCGTTGAACTCGATGTCAAGCATTGCCAATGGCATCAGCAGTCAAAGCTTTGGTGAGGTCAACTTGTTTGACTATCAACGACTGCTCCAAAACGTGTCATTTGAAGATGTGCAAACTGCGGCCCGCCAGTTATTTGATCCAGAAGCAGTCGCTAGCTTGATCATCTATCCCACTGATGGAGAGGAAGCATAATATGCGTTCAGCATTGATTATCGGCGCCTCTGGTGATATCGGCACGGCCATCGCTGAAAAATTGGCCGCCGAAGGATACTCGTTGTACTTGCATTATCATGCGCATCCGGTCGATGACTTGGTGAAGCAGCTAGCGGCCAAATATCCCAAGCAGGATTTTATCCCCTTGGCTTATGATCTCACTGATCCGGAACATTTAGATGACTTGGTCGGGCAACTGTTTTCCTTGGATGCGGTGGTGTTTGCTGCCGGGCAAACGTATTATCACTTGTTTAAAGACACAACGGTTGAGGAACTAACTGCGTTGATGCGCGTCCACTTGTTGACCCCAATGGCCATGTTGACCAAGCTTGAAAAAAAGTTGGCCCAAAGCGGCCACGGCCGAATCGTTTTCATCGGGTCAGTGTATGGTGGTTCAGGTTCTGCGATGGAAGTGGCATACTCCACGGTGAAAGGTGGGCAGTCTGCTTTTGTTAAGGCTTACGCGCAAGAAGTCGCCAGTTTAGGCATTACCGTGAATGTCGTGGCGCCAGGTGCTGTGGATACCAAGATGAATCACATGTTTGATCCAGAGACTTTAGCCGCGGTTAAAGACGAAATTCCCGCTGCTCGGCTGGCAAAGCCGCAAGATATCAGCTTTTATGTGGCGACCTTGCTGCAACCAGAAGCGGCTTATCTGACTGGCCAAACCCTTTACGTC